>JALWSL010000650.1 GCA_027080405.1 Planctomycetaceae bacterium | reverse complement strand
ATCACGAAAATTGAACTGTGCAGCGTGTCATCAAATCCCGGGGGTTAAAGCGAACAGCGAAAATATCCCCTTGAAAGGTAATTCAGCCAGTCGCGGCTGTTTTCGGGTATCAAACAAAAATCGCACCTCCCATCAGCCGTTGTTTCGGCAAGCGAATGAAAAAAGCCTGGAAGCCTGGATCAATAACCTGCCGAAAAACTGGGCGGAACTAGCCCGGCAGCCGCATACCTTTCAGGATGGAGCCGATTTGTTGCTCGAAAAAAACTGTCTGGCATGCCACTCACGGGATCGGCAACCGGGCAATGTGGCGATCGCGGGAAAAGTCGCACAAGCTGATTCCCGATTGAAAGGGCAGTCGCAGGGGTTAATTCCGCCTCATTTAACAGCCGTCGGAGATCGATTGCAGGATGCGGCGTTGATCGAAGCGATTTCCGGTCAACAGAAGAAACGACGGTTGCCCTGGTTATATGTGAGAATGCCCCGCTTTCAACATACGGAAAGTGAAATCGCGCAGTTGAAAAAACATCTGATCGGGCAGGATCGCCTGCCGGACGGGATTCCTGATAATCGCCTGCAACTGGTTGATTCCGGTGTTAGTCAAACGGAAGAATTTTTGATCGGTCGCGAATTGACCGGCGGACGGGCATTCAATTGTATCGCGTGTCATAAAATCGGTTCTTACGAACCGCGAAACACCGCGCTCGGCACAAGAGGTTCCGACCTGCTTGGCATGGCGGGTCGTTTGCGCACGGCATATTTTCTTCGCTGGGTCAGAGATCCGCTTCGCATCGTGCCGGGGATGGAAATGCCGAGTTATCATACGGCTAAACCGGGCTTTCTTGGTGGTGATCTCTCCAAACAGCTTTCGACGCTCTGGCGCGTGTTGAACAATCCGAAATTCAAGGCTCCTTCCAATCCGACAGTTGTCGAGCAGTATCTGGTTGTGCAACCGGGGCAGTCGCCGCAAATTGTGAGAGACGTTTTTGAATTACAGGGGACGAAAAAGCGAACTTTTGTTTCCCGGCCGATGGCAGTCGGTTTCGATAACGGCCACAGTCTGCTGTTCGATCTCGATGCCTGTGCGATTCGCGGCTGGGCGTTCGGAGATTTCGCGTATCAGAAAACCGAAGGGAAGTCGTGGTTCTGGTATCTGGCGGGCACTCCGGTCGTTGCGGGTTTTTCGCAGCCGTCTGATTTCGTTTTGCAAAATGCTTCCATGCCGGAAAAGAAACCACTTGTTCCGGTGATGCAGGGAGCACGCCGGGCTCGCTTGCTCGATTATAGTATCAACAAGCGGCAAGTTGAGTTGCGGTATCTGTTGACTTTCGATTTTCCCACTGGTCGGAAAAATGTGACAATCAGTGAGACATGGAAGCCGGTCAGGGCAAAGAGAACCGGACATTTAACCGGCTGGCAGCGGTACATTCGGGCAACCGGTATCCCGAAGGAGCATCGATTCCAGTTAAACCAACAGGCCAGTTCGGAGACGCTTGGCGATCCGATCGTCAAAGCGGACGGGATCTCTCTTCCACTGATTCGTTCGACAGATATCCGTATTGATTTCCATAAAAGCGGGCAGGGGACTCAGGAGCTCTCTGCGACCTATCTGGCCAAAATGGGCAAGCGGGCAACTGAACCGTTTGCTGGAAAGCCAGAAGTGGAAAACCGTCCCGAGAAACTGGCCGGGACACCCGGTTTCACCGCGGTTCGGCTGCCGCTGACGACTTCGATCATGCCGACTTCGATCACATGGGATCAATCCGGGGATTTAATCTTCACCGATCTGAAAGGGAGACTCTTTCGGGCCACCGATTCCAGCCGGGATGGCGTTGAAGACAAACTGCAACTGATTCAGCAGGGGCTTTCTTCACCGTTTGGTGTGACGATGGATTGTGGGGATATTCTTGTTGCCCACAAACCGGAAGTCTTGCGATTGAAAGAGAATGGCTTCTGTTCGGTGCTGGTCGATGGCTGGGGGCATGATGATAACTATCACGATTGGGTCTCCGGTTTCGCGTACGATGCAAGCGGGAAAATGTATATCGGAACGGGAAGCAATTATTCGCAGAAAGGGCGTCCGAAAGAGACATCAAAGTGGCGAGGTTCGGTTCTTCGTATTGAAGGAGACCACAAAGCCACATTGGTCGCTCGCGGACTGCGTTATCCGATTGGCATTGCCAACGATCCTCAAGGAAGGATTTTTACGAGTGATCAGCAGGGCGTGCAAAACTGTTTTAATGAAATCAATCATATCGTCCCCGGAAGGGCGTACGGCGTGGTTGGCTTGTACGATCCCCCTCAACCGGAAACCCGGGCGGCGATTCAATTACCTCATCCGTGGACGCGCAGTGTCAACGGTATCTTCTTCATTCCCGATCGTGAGGGACTTCGCGGGTTGGCCCCTTTCCGCGGTCACGGGATCGGTTGTGAATACAATAACCGCTTTCTCGTCCGCTTCAGTTTTCAGGAAGTAGATGGAGAATTACAGGGGGCCTGTTACGAGTTGACCGAATCGGCAGTGAACATGCCATTGGATGCCCCGGTTTTTCTGGGGCCGATTTGCGGAGCAGTCAGTCCGGTGGGAAATATCTATATCGGCAACATTCACGACAGCGGCTGGCTTGGCGGGCAGAATACGGGTGAGATCAACTGTTTGACACCAGCGGAAAAGATGCCGAACGGTATCCGGGAGGTTCGCGCATTCTCCAACGGATTCGAAATTGAACTGCTCGAACCGATCTCGCAAGAATCCCTCCAATCGAAAGATGCCTATGTTCTTTCCGGTTACACACGCATCTGGGAAGGTTCGTATGAATCACCGATCAGCGGGCGATATCGTCCCGAAATCAAAAAAGTGGAAGTGCTTCAAAACGGAAAAATCGTCCGTTTGACTGTTGATCAATTGAAGCCGTCGTTCGTTTATGACATCCATCTGAAAACAAAAGAAAAGCTGTTTCCTCACACCGCCTACTACACGATGAACCGCATCCCGAAATAGAAATTCCCAAAGAGCAAGAAGGACGTAAACATGAGTAACCAACTGACGCGACGTGATTTTGTGAAGGCTGCCGGGGCGGCGTGTACTGCTCCTGCGGTTGTGCCGAGTTCGGTTTTTGGGGCTTATGCTCCGAGTAATCGGATCAACGTAGCGATTATCGGGTGTGGGAATCAAAGTCGTGCTGATGTGCCGGGGATGTTACGCCAGACCGACGCTCAAGTTGTTGCGGTCTGCGATGTCAACCGGGGCAGTTATGGTTATGCGAACCCCAAACATTTTCTGGGACGCGAACCGGTTCAGAAGAAAGTCAACGATTATTACGCTGGAAAAACCCGCTCCGGGAAATACAAAGGGTGTGGGATTCACAGCGACTTTCGTGATGTCCTGGCTCGTGATGATGTTGATGCAGTGGTAATTACCCTGCCTGATCACTGGCACGCTCTGGTGACTGTGAAAGCATGTGAAGCGGGCAAGGATGTTTATTGCCAAAAGCCGATGTCGCTGACCGTTCATGATGGGCAGCAGATGATTAAAGCGGTACGCAAACACGATCGCATTTTGCAAACCGGCAGCCAGTACCGTTCAAACAGCGTTGTCCGCCGTATGTGCGAGTTGGTGCGCAATGGACGCATTGGGGAAGTGAAACGGGTCGTTTCGATTATTAATGGAAGCGGAACTGGTCCGAAGCCGGGTTGGAAGGAGATGCCGGTCCCTGACGGTTTCGATTACGATATGTGGCTCGGCCCTGCACCGTTGGCACCGTATCATATCGATCGCTGTCTGTACCGCTTCCGCTTTCATCTGGAGTATTCCGGCGGACAGGTGACAAACACCGGGGCGCATTCAACTGACATCATTCAATGGGCATTGGGGATGGATCACACCGGGCCGGTAGAATTTGAATGCGGAGAAGGAGTCGAGTGGCCCCCCAAAGGGTACTTCTACACGACAGCGATGAAAACGGATTTTCGTGCCCAATATGCAAACGGGATTGAATTTGTCTGCCGCACACAAAAACCGGGATTTGGTGCCCGCATTGAAGGAACCGAAGGCTGGGTTCAGTTCAGTGTCAACAATATGAAAGAAGTTGAAGCCTCGTCCGAGGCGATCAAAAATTCCGTCATCAGGCCGAACGAAATCCATCTGCCGGTCAGTCATGATCATTATCAGAATTTCCTGCAGGCGGTGAAATCGCGAAAGGATCCGATCGAGCCGGTCGAAGCGGGACACCGCACGGCCAGTATTTGCCATTTGGGAAATATCGCGATGCGATTGAAACGAAAATTGAAATGGGATCCTGAAAAAGAGGTTTTCGTTAATGACGAACAGGCCAACAGCATGCTACGACGAGCTTACCGAAAGCCGTGGCAAATCGGCTGAAAACTCCGGCGATGCAGACTGTTGCCGGGATGCCCCGATTGCAGAGCCGTTAAAATCGCTCTGCGCGTATAAACCACTGAAAGCGTAGAGACGGCGGGGATCAGGCAATAAGTTCCTCGATGACTTTCCCGCCAAATTGGCTCAGGAGTTTGAATCGCCCGGCGTGGTAGTATGTCAGTTTGTTGTCATCAAGCCCAAGCAGTCGCAGTAGGGTGACATGAAAATCGCGGACATGATGCACCTGTTCAACAGCGGACATGCCCAGTTCGTCAGTAGCTCCGATGGTGTGGCCCGCGTTGCAACCACCACCCGCCAACCAGATCGTCATCGCGTTGGCATTGTGATCACGTCCGTATTTTGTTCCACCGCGGACTCCATTATCGGGAGAGCGTCCGAACTCACCGCACCAGACAATCAGAGTGCTTTCCAGCAGGCCCCGCTGTTTCAAATCGGAAATGAGGGCAGCTATCGGTTGGTCAACCCCCCGTATGAGATTCCCGTGTGCCCGCTCGATGTAATCGTGACTGTCCCAGGTTCCGTTGTAGAGTTGGACAAAGCGGACACCCTTTTCGACCATCTTACGCGCCAAAAGGCATTTGCGTCCGAATGAATCGGTAGCGGCGTTTCCGATCCCGTACATCGATAATGTATTCCGGCTTTCGCCTGAAAGATCGATCGCATCAGGAATTTCCATTTGCATCCGGAAAGCGAGTTCGTAATTGGCAAGTCGGGCAGAAAGCTCATCGTGCTGTGGATGTCGCTCCGCATGTGCCCGGTTCATTCGTGTGAGCAGATCCAGGTTTTTGCGTTGACGCTCCCGTGTTACTCCTGCGGGCGGTTGCAGGTCGAGAATTGGGGAACCTTTGGGACGCAAGGGAGTCCCCTGATAAAATGCAGGCAGGTAGCCGTTGCTCCAGTTGGCGGCTCCTCCCTGAGGATAGGATAATTCCGGCAGCACCATGAAACCGGGTAAATCCTGATTCATTGAACCAAGTCCGTAGGTAACCCAGGCTCCGATGGCGGGGTCGCCACCGAAACGATTGCCGCAGTTCATTTGATACATCGCGGTAGGGTGATTGACGCTATCAACCTTGCAGCCACGATAAAAGCAGATATCATCGGCAACCTTGGCCAGATGTTGCCAGTTGTCCGCCATATCCGCTCCTGAATCGCCATGCTTGCCGAATTTGAAGGGACTTTTGACGAAGTACCGCTTGCCACTTTCCATCGCAGATTTCTGTTCGCCCTCACGAACGAATTCTTTCAGGTGCACTTTTTCCAGAGCCGGCTTGGGATCGAATGTGTCGATGTGCGATGGACCTCCCTCCATCATTAAAAAGATGCAGTTCTTCGCCTTGGCCGGGAAGTGGCCATCACGGGGAGCAAGCGGGTTTTCCTTCTGTTCAGCTCGCGTCTGCTCGGCAAGCAGGGCGGAAAATGCGATACTTCCCAAAGATGTTCCCAGTCCGTACAGAAATTCTCGACGGGGGAGATTAAAAAAAACATTCATGCTTCAAGGTCCGGTCGGTTCGGAGTGATTGGCGTGTTGTCCTTCAATAATACGCCATTGTTTTCGCCGATTCCGCCTTCGTCAGTAGAGATAGACAAATTCGTTCGAATTCAAAAGGATCAGGCAGAAGTCGCCCAGGGCCCGTGTATGCCGATCAACGTCGGCCGGTTGTAAATCAGGAACATAATCCGAGTTGGCATACAGTTTTTCTACAAACGTGTATTTTTCGCCCGTATTTTCTTCCACCGCTTCACGAATGATCTGTCTCGGTGGTGCGGCAGTTGAGGGGGGCTGTTCAGGAAGCAATTTTTCCAGCTCGTGCCAATGTGAAAGCGATTCCTGCAGTTCCCGGGGAGTGGGATCACGCAAGTAGGCCAATTGAAAACAGCGGACCAGTGCTTCGCGGTCATTTGAGGTTTCTTTTACCGCCCGCTGTGCCAGGGTTAACGCTCGGGTCAAACTGTTCTGACTGTTGAACAAAGTGAAGACTTGTGGGGTAACGGTTGATGCGTCGCGTCTCTCGCAGGAAAAATCGGGTGAGGGAAGGTTGAAGACATTGAGCATCGGATCAATCAATCCCCGTAGTTTTAACACGTAGAGCGAACGACGATTCCGCTGCTCGGGCAGTGGGTTGGGTGTCCAGGCTGACGCGATTGTGCCCATGACCTGTCGTGGTTGCAAGGCGACTTCCGGATTGATTTCCGGGCGGCAGGGGATGCCTCCGACTGTTTTATTCAGTTCACCCGTGATCGCCAGCATGGTGTCTCTCAATTCTTCGGCGGAAAGTCGCCTCGGCTTGAACACGGCGTAGGAATGTCTTTGCGGATCGAGCTTACGGAGCAATTCGGGATACGGGTGACGACTCGAACGACAGTACGCATCTGAGAGCATGATGTGTCGGTGCATCGCTTTTATCGACCAGTTTTCATCGAGAAGTGTAGCGGCCAGCCAGTCCAGCAGTTTGGGGTGCGTTGGTCGTTTTCCTGTCGAACCAAAATTATTGGGATTCCCTGCGATCGGTTCGCCAAAGTGCCAAAGCCAAAGACGATTGACGATGGTTCGTGTCGTCAATGGGTTTCTGGAACTGGCGACCCAGTTGGCAAAAGCGAGTCGTCGTCCGTCAACGCTTTTCGGGATCGAAGAGGGAACCAGATGATCGATCACGCTCAACGTACCGGGCGAAACCGGCTCTGTTGGTGAAAACGGATCGCCCCCGGCCAGAATGGCGGTTCTTTCCAGTTCTCCGTTTTTCAGTCGATCCTTGGGGATTCGAGTGGGAGCGACGACAGCTTTTACCTCTCTGGTCAAGCCGTCGTAAACAGACAGGGCGTAAGGCTGATAACGATCAAGTTCCCATTTCAGGCGTTGCAATCCCTTTCGGGCAATGCGTTCAAGGCCGAATTGTTTTGGGGAAAAACCGAGACGATTGGGAGGGTACTCGCTTTCAGGAACCCCCGCTTTGCTCATGAGGAACCTGGCTCCGTTGAAGAAATCCTCTTTTCGGCCGTTTGCTTTCAGCTTCCTGATGATTTCATCCCATTGTTTCTTTCGAGCCGGATGTTTTTCGAACCATTTCTGTGCTTTATCGAGTTGAACCTTGTCGAGTTCGGCGAGTATCTGCCGGTAGTCCTGCTGTTTTTTTCTGAGATAGGCCTCTTCGTCGAAACCGGAACGGTTTTCACAGTCGAGGAATTCCGCTTTCCGTTCAGCCAGTTGTGTCGTCGCAAAAACAGCTTGAATCGAATAGTAATCGCGCGTTGGAACGGGATCAAATTTATGATCGTGGCAGCGAGCGCACTGCAGTGAGTGGGCGAGAAACGTTTCGCCAATGCTGTTGGTGACATCATCCAGAAACCGCTGTCGGGCTACTTTGGGAACTTCCATACCGGTCAGTTCCCAGGGTCCCATACGCAGAAAGCCCGTTGCGATTAACAACTCGGGGTTGTTCGGATCAATCTCGTCGCCGGCAATCTGTTCACGGACAAATTGATCATACGGTTTGTCGTTGTTGAAAGCGCGCACGACATAATCACGATATCTCCATGCGTTGCCTCGCTCGAAATCATTGGCAAAACCGGAAGAGTCCGCATAACGAGTGACATCCAGCCAGTGTTGCGCCATTCTCTCCCCATAATGAGGGGACTGAAGGAGACGGTCAACTATTTTCGCGAATGCCTGACGGTCGGGGGCAGGGTCCTGCAGAAATGCTTCCACCTCTTGCGGAGTCGGAGGCAAGCCGGTCAGATCGAAGCTCGCCCGGCGAATCAATGTTCGGCGGTCAGCCCGAGGTGCCGCCCTTAAACCTTCAGGAAAGGCCTGCTCGATCAGCAGGTCTATCGCGTTCCGTTTTCCATCAGTTTCCAGTTCAAGTTTTTTGACCGGCTGATACGCCCACAAACCGGCTGGATCGTATTTCCGATTCGTCCAGTCTGCTCCCAGTCCTCCAGAAGTTTTAACAGGGATTCCATCTTCCGAGGCCCATTTTTTTTCGTATTCGTTTTCGATTTCCTTTCGACGATTCGCATCGGGCCAGGCAGCTCCGCTGGTAATCCAGTCGCTCAACCATTCAAGCTGCACTCTGGATAACTGTTCTGCCTGTTTGGGAGGCATTTCTGACCAATCATCACTTTGACGCGTGGCAGAGAGGTAAATTGGACTTGCTTCCGGTTTGCCCGGCACGACAGACGGCTCACCACTATCGCCGCCAGCGAGAAGCCCCGCCATTGTCCGGACATCCAGCGAGCCTTCGATTTCGTCAGGGGTTCCACCATGGCAGCCAAGACACTTCTCACGCAGCAGCGGTCCAACACGCCGTACAAATAAAATCTCGGAGTCTGTCCTGGTCAATTCCTGAGCAGGCAATCCGGAACCAAACAGCATTGAAAAAAGAGCACAGACCGACAAAAACCTGTTCATGATCACAGTCTTCCAGTTGCCTCGGGAGGCGACATCACAGAGAATATTGGTTCCGGGCGGTATCTCGTCGTTTGGCAGGCTCCTCGCCGGCTTTGGTCGGGATTTTGCCTCAAGAACGGGGTGTCTAAATCCCTCTGAATCCCACCGTTCATTGTAACGTGACGGGCATGACAGTCCAGCAGATCATACATGACCCAAGCCAGATCAAGCCCCAAAAGAGAGGCACATTCCGGGTTTGGTGCATTTCAGGAATGTTTGAAAATTTCAATAGCAGAACGGAAGTCTCTCTGTCGGATTGCTTGACTCTTAATAAACTCTCACTTCGCAAATTCGGGCGTGGTCGAGGCCGTTCATGGCGGTGATGGTTATGCGAAGCGATTGAACCAGCGAGGTGTTTTTCAGTTTGTGAACCCGTTTTCGCTGGTAGTTTCTGGTTGTATCAATAACGCGTTTCCAAACATGGCCGTCGAACGTTTCGATGTGGTAATCGCGAACGGTTTCCGGTTGGGCGGTTCCCCATTTCATGCATCGGGCATAACCGTCGTGCTGGGTGAGTGTCAGATGCCGGTGCAGACCGGTATCAAAAACAAGTTGAATTTCGCTCGCTTCAACCGGCGTTTCCCAATCAAGCTGAATCGTGGCAGGAAGCTTCTGTGCCGGATCGGACATCCAGCGGTGTGTGCCCGGGTGTTCGCGATCAACCGGGGCACCACGCTTCCCGTGAACGCTTCTTGTCTGCCCGGAGACGATATTCACGGCTTCACCGCCAGGCGTTTCGCTCGATGCATGAATCGTTGCCACACGAGCCAGGTCTTTTCCGTCCCGGTTCAAACGGCCAATCAGATACGCATCGTCACGGAGTAATCGCTGCTGGATTTTTTTGATGAGATTCCGCTTCGAGGGAAGTTCCTTCGGTTCGATTTTTTCCTGAACCGCCAACGCGGCGGCTGTTCCCACGCCCTGGCCCATTACCGCGCAGGTCGCCATCACTCGGGTGGAGGAAAACGCCACGTGTGTGGCAGAGATGTTTCGGCCTGCGAACATCAAATTGGAAATATCGCGAGCGAGGCAAGCAGATAGCGGGATATCATAAAGGTGAGGCACTTCGTGTTGCTCGCACGGTTGCAGTAGCGGGGCATCGATCCCTTCGGGCGGGTGTAGATCGAGTGACCAGCCGCCAAACGCGATCGCATCATCGAACTTTCGGGAGGTGAGCAAATCCTGTTCAGTCAGAATATGTTGACCAATGAAACGCCGGCTCTCCCGTTTGCCCGGCAGAAAACCGAACCAGTCAATTGCCCAGTTCGCTGCATCAAACGGGTCTGCTTCGCTTGCCGTTCCCGGCGGTCCATTTTTGACGTGATCCCAAATGCCGAGCACGATCGCGAGCAATTCATCGCGAATTTGCTCATTCTGTTTGAGTGTGTCAATTTCGCCGCCCCATTCCGCCCACCAGTAACCGTATTCGTGGGTCGGCTGTTCATCGCCCGGCGTGGCGTAAAGACGCAATTTCAATTCCTCCCGGGTAAATTTCCTCGCCCAATCGGGAGCGACAAACGGCATCGGTTGGGCATGTTTTCGAGCCTGCATCAAAATGGTCGAACCGAGCCGCTTGTTGTCTGCTTTTTCCTGAGCGAGCGACTCCCCGAATTGATCACGGCTTTCGCGTCCTTCCATAAAAGCTGCCCCCGCCTCGGCGGCAAGGCGTCCGTCGCCCGTCCCGCCCACGAATATTTCAGCCTCGATAACCAAACCGCCTCCCGTACTTTGCGCTTCACCCACCGCCTGTTCAGCCGTATTGCCTTGCATGATGACCGAAGTGATTGCGGTATTGAGCATCAACGAGAGATTCGATTCCGCACGACATTTTTCGTACAGAATCAGATCGAACATCGAAACAGACCGCTGCGGGTTACGGACGGAATTTTCCAGTCGAATTTCTTCGATGATTCCTCCTTCCCGTGCTTCGGTCTGTAATTCTTCGCCTCGTTCGGAATGGCCCGTGCCGTTCGCTCCGACTATATGCATGCGGATTTCGCTCGATGCATTTCCGCCCAGCACAGAACGATCCTGACACAAAATGACTTTCGCCCCACACCGGGCAGCCGCAATCGCACAGCAGACGCCCGACATCCCACCGCCCGCGACAAGAACATCACAAGATAAAAAATGTTCGTCTGTTAAAGCCATCGAGACTGGAATACTCCTCAGTTTAGTAGAATGTATGTTAGACCTTCATGGAATGGGCTTTGGGGGCGAGTTGCAACGCTCCCCCTGATTGATCGGCTGGGGCTTCATCAGAAAGAAGGAAGTCTCTGAAAAGATCGCCTCTCAACGAGCCTGTCCATCGTCTGACGCCTGGTTTTCCTTCCGAGGCGAGATGATGTTGATTATTTTGCAGGCGATCAAGCCACCAGCAATATTGACGACCAGCGCGACCGGGCCGATCCATTGAAAACTGACCGGGTCATTCGCCAGGCGGTATTCTTCGTGGGTCAGTGGATCGATTTTCGTAATAATTTCGGTGCCGAATGTTGCCGGATCGATTCCATACTGTTCATGCAAGAAGAAGACGACCGCTCCTGAAAATGCCAGCAGTAACGCGGTTGCCATTCCCAGAATTGTTCCGATCCAAACTCCGGCCGGCCGAACCGATTTGACGAACAGCGCGAAGAAAAACAGCGAAAACAGAGGCGTCACAAACAGGTTGACAACCTTGTTCGTTACCTTGGTAATGTTTCCTTCGATATTTCCGATATACATGCTGCCGATGACAATTGTTATCCCGATTCCCAAAGCAAGCAGACGGGCAATCAGGATGTGCTGCTTTTCCGATTTCGGCTTCAAACCGAATCGGTCAAGCAGGTCGGTCATGACAACAGCCGTGATCGAGTTCACACCGGAATCGATACTCGACATCGCCGCTGCAAACATCGCCGCGACAACAAACCCCGAAACACCCATCGGCAAATGGAACGCGATGAACAACGGGAACAGGTCATCTGCATTGTTCTTCAAATCCATGTGAGCCGGCATGAAATCGGGATGTACTTCGTAGTAGGAGAGCAGTGCAAACCCGACAATCGAAAGCAGCAGCGTAACAGAGGCCCCGACAATCATTTGAGTGGCGACCGCTTTCCTGGCCGATTTTGCGTCATGAGTGGACATGAATCGTTGCACCGAAACCTGATCTCCCCCCGCGGTGCAGACATACCAGACAAAAACAGAAAGAATCGTTCCGACCATCGTCACACGTGTTTGCGGATCGAAGTCGAAAATCGGTTGATGATCCCAGTTCGCGTGCCAGGTGGTGGGGAACCAACTGAAGCCGCCGAAATCGATCGTGACCATCACGACGATCATCAAGGCCCCGGTGAAAAGCAGAATCGATTGCATCAAATCGGTAATGACAACCGCCTTGAGTCCTCCCAGCGAAGTGTAAATGACCGAAACGACTCCCGTTACCAGAACAATCCACGGGATCCAGCTTGGATCGACATTCATCATGACGATCATCGCCTTGGAAGCGAGATAAACCAGTAGCGTCATCCAGACCAGACGCATCATCAAAAAAAGCGAGGCCCCGAGCAGACGCAGGCTCAGTCCCAGTTTTTCTTCCAGCAGTTCGTAAGTGCTGGTCACGCGCTGCCGCATATAGACGGGGATCAGTACGTAGCCCACAACCAGAAAAACAAACGGCAGCGCAATCAGACGTGTCAGAAAAACGGGGCCTTTGCCCAGAATTTCGCCGGGGAGAGAAAGATAGGTGATGGTACTGAGCAGTGTCGCGAACAGCGAAACACCAATCAGAAACGGGTTCATC
>JALWSL010000649.1 GCA_027080405.1 Planctomycetaceae bacterium | reverse complement strand
GCACAAGGTCATCGAATCCCTTCCGGAAGAAAGCAGGGAAATGTTCGATTTACTCTGGTATCATGAGTTATCGCAGGAGGAGGTGGCCAAGTTGATCGGTTTAAGCGTTCGACAGGTCAAACGCCGCTGGCGTGAAGCGAAAATCCGTCTTGCGGAAAAATTGGGCAATGACGGTCCCGGCTTGTAGGCAGAGAAGCAGGAATTTTGGCAGGCTTGACCAGATGACCGATTTTACCGGTTTACCGCAGCAGGGCAGGACAGCGGGACAGCTTTCCAGGATTGATTCTCGGGTCGGTTCCATTCTATCATTGGTTTTGGTGAACCGTCTCTTGTTCAGGGGCGTTTCTGGTGTTTGCTTTCCCGATTTCATGGGTGGGATTCTGTCCGCTGTTTTCTGCCGCGAAGGTTTGTGGCTGGTTCTGATGGGCCAACTCTACGTTGTTGTCACATCAGGACGTTTCGGAAAGAACGCAGCGGGAGCACAAGGGGCAATTGTTCGAGATTTCTGAGATCACTGTATGAGATCAGATTGGTGGTTTGTGATTGATGACCTGGCACGGGAAGCGGATAAAATATCTGACATCAACTTGGCATCAAATCGGGAATAGGGCGTCAGTTTTCGGGTTTACAATGAATCATGGCTGATACAAATCAAAATGATCCGCCTTTGAGCAATGAAGAAACACTCGATTTGCTTCTGGACGATTGGGAAGACGCCATTGATCGGGGCTCTGATCCGGTTCCGGAAATTATCTGCAAGGATTATCCGCATCTCCTCGAAGAGTTCGTGACCAAGACCAAATTGATTGCCCGGGCAGAAGGCAATTTAGGCAGGGCAGAGAACAGTTTCGGGTCATCGAAATCGAGGAGAAAAATCGAGCCGCCTCCCAGTGAGAAAATCAACTGGAAATCGGATATCGAGCAACTTACTTACCATGCTCATGGTGGTTTGGGAATTGTTTTTCGCGGTTTTGATATGAAGCTCCACAGAGATGTGGCGGTCAAATTCATTCGGGAACGTCGCAGGCACAATCCACTTGATGTGCAGCGTTTTCGGGTTGAAGCGGAAATTACGAGCAGGCTCGATCATCCTGGTGTAGCTCCTGTTCACGGCTATGGAGTCACCGAAAGCGGCGTTCCTTTTTATGCGATGAGAATGGTCGAGGGGCGTACGCTTCAACAGCGGATCGAGCAGTTTCATTCCAATCTGAAAAAGGATCCGCGTACTGGAGAGCAATCGTTGGAATTTCGGCAGCTTCTTTCTTCCTTTATCAGTGTGTGCCATACGATTGAGTATGCGCACAGTCGGGGTATTCTGAATTGCGATATCAAACCGGGTAATATCATGCTCGGCAGATATGGTGAAACGGTGGTGCTGGATTGGGGATGTGCCAAATACATTGGCAGTGCCGGGAAGGCCAAGGTTGTCGGCGAAGAATCTCTCAGACCCCTATCGGATACCGGTGACAGTAAACCGAGCGTCTCGACTGGTGGGACTCCCATTTATATGAGTCCCGAACAACATGCGCAGTCCGAGGATCTTGGTCCCAAATCGGATATCTACTGTTTGGGAGTTACCCTGTACCGTCTTATTACCGGACAACCTGCTTTTTCGCCGGATCAATCCCTGCCCAAAATTCGCGAGATGGTCATCCGGGGAAAGTTTCGCAAGCCAACGAACCTTTGTCCCTGGATTTCCAAAGCTCTTGAGGCAATCTGTTTGAAAGCGATGTCACTCAGCCCCGAGGATCGCTACGAGAACGCCGCAGAATTGGCCCGCGATCTGGAACGGTATCTTGCTGATGAGCAGGTGACGGCCTATCCGGAACCATTCTCGAGACGTTTGGCCCGCTTGATGCGACGTCATCGTGGAGTTTCGCAGGTGCTGATGGTTAGTGCGATGGCGATTCTTCTCATTTCATTCGTCTCGGCTCTGGTAATGAGAAATTTGGCTCTGAAAGAAATTCGGGCCAGAGAACAGGCGCACCTGATGCAGGATCGTTCGTTGCAATTGGCAGCCCGCTCTGCAGCAACTTCAATGGCTTTGAAGGTGAACGATGCCTGGCGCATTCTTGAAATTGAATCGAACGCCGAGCCGCTCCGAAAGGGGATCCTGCAGAACCAGATCTCCGCGGAAAGTGACCTTCAGAAGTGGCTTGCTGAAAAAGCAGACAAACATGACCAGGCCACTCACGCTGCCAGCTGGTTTGTCTGCAATTCAAAAGGGGTTCAAATCGCGAGATATCCCTATTACAAACAGCCTGATAAAAAGATCGCCTTCAAAAGCATTGGCGAAAATTACTCTCATCGGGATTATTTTACCGGCTTCGGTTACGATCTGAAACCTGGTGAGAATCACGGTACGAAGCACATCAGTGACATCCATCTCTCTGCCGTTTATCAAAGTAGTAACACGGCTGATTTGAAAGTCGCGTTTTCAATTCCCATCTGGTCGGAAAATGAAAAGGATAAGGGGCAGCGAAAATTTCTGGGCATTCTTGGCTATTCTGTTGAGCTGGGCCAGTTCGCTGTTTTGCAGGACGAAAAGGAATCAGCTTCGTACCAGCAGAGATCTATTCTTGTTGATCTTCGGCGAGGCGATCGCCTTTCGGGGAAATCCCAATTGGGGCTCATTCTGCAGCATCCCAAATTGAAGAAACTGTTGGCATCGCAAAGCCCGCCGATCGACGCCCTGCCCAGACTTCCTGAGACCATGTTGAAGGAGATAGAACAGTATCGAACAAAACGCGTGAAGCAGATTTACCAGAAAGGTTATGCTGCCTCGAGCAGTGATGTCCTGTTGTTGCACCAGGTTCACGATCCGTTTGATACGACAGAATCTTCTCTGGTGACCGCTGCCTGTGAGCCGGTCTGTGTTGTGGGGCGTTCGGGAAATGATTTTGATATCGGCTGGCTGGTTATTGTCGAAGAAATTTCCTCCTCTACTCCGCATTCCCGTGAACAGGCTGAATGAACCCGGATCTCATCAACGATGCCTGCGATGATATGCTGGATGAGCGTATAAAGGATAATTGTCACGTGCGTTGTCGTATGATGAGGTAAAACGGAGGTGACCAACACCAGAGCGACGCCGGTGTTGCTCATCGCAGTTGAATACATCACGGCCAGCTGATCGCGTCGGGAGAGTCTGCACAACCGGGAGACCATCCACGCAGCAAGAAACAGCAAAATGCAAAGCAGAACCGCACAGAGGGCCGCAATGCCGACTACAAAGCCGGCTCCATGATGCAA
>JALWSL010000648.1 GCA_027080405.1 Planctomycetaceae bacterium | reverse complement strand
ACATTTTGGACTTCATCGGTTTGTTCGCTCAGCCACGATTTGTTAATCTTGATCGACATGATGCTGATATCGCAGATTCAGGCAATCATGGCAAGATCAATCTCAGTCCAGGCCGTGAACGGTTACGTTGAAGGTCGTGTTATTACCGGATTAATCGAAAAAGAAACTGATTCAGCAATCACTGTTCGCACCGCAACGAACAGTGTGACCATTGCAAAAGATGATATTGAGGAAATCAATATTTCCAAAAATTCGTTCATGCCCGAATCACTCCTGAAAACACTCAATGAACGTCAGAAAATTGAACTGCTGAAGTTTCTGATGTCGCTTTAAGGCCGGTATTTCAATTCAACGAATTTAATGAAGGCCACTCCGCTGATTGATATTGATAATTTCAGCTATTTTCGATAGCAAATTGGGGTTAACAGTGTACCAGGGCTGGTGTGTAACGAATGCGATAATGGCTATATTCGCATGAATTGGGAATCACAATTGGTGTGCACAGCACACCCTACCCTGCTGGTGCTAAATCAGACCGCGCCACCGCATTGAAACTCGATCCCCAAATTGAAAAACGGATTATCAAAGAAAGGCTTATTATCCACCAATAACATGCCCGTCATTTTTGCTGGAGAGCTTCTGAAAGACTCCCCCTGCCGGGGATTCGGGGGTAATCGCTCGTGAGTCGAGCCTCTCGCTGACGAACCGAACGGCTCCATCGCACATCAGAAAAAATGCCCCATCCGGATGCAGGCTGGAGAAGGCGCCCGGGTTGGAATTCATTTCGTTGCCAAAGCTACAATCGGTCAGTTGATCCGTTTCGATGCTGTTACTTCGCACGCCTGCCCAAATCCCCGCTGCACTGGTAACGCAGCGCTCTCCTACCATGAGTGTGTTCGATGTTCCATCACGAATATCCCTTATCCGAACACTGCTGCACCACCAAAAGATACCGTTGGTTCGCAGCGGCGTTATTAAATTTCCCGGCCAGAACTCAGCCGCCCCGTTGGGCGCAAGACGCGGTGCGGGGTTGGAACCAAAATTCCCGGAGTAATTGGAAATCGCCCAACCGCCCCGCATTGTGTTCAAGGGAGTCGTGGTGTCTTCCGGACAGCGGTAGGTGGGAATGATCGTTTTTTCCAGAACCTTTCCGTTGAACGTTGCACCAAAAGCTTCTTTTCCCACGGGGACGCTGAATTCAAATTTATCATACAGCGGTGCTTGTTCTATAAAGGGCAAAATATGGATCTGCCAGCCAAAAGCGCTGGGTGAATTCGGAAATGGCGTATGAGAAACCCAACCGGGTGGGAAAACGGCATGCACATCATGATAATAATGCAGTGCCAGGCCAAGTTGTTTCATATTGTTTTTGCATTGATTCGCTCTGGCTGTATTGCGTGAACGCTGAATCGCGGGGAGTAGTAATATTGTGCAGATTACGATAATACCAAGCGTGATGAGCAGTTCAATTACAGTAAAGCCGCTTCGTTTTTGCTTGCGAGTATTCATAACGGACTTTCATTTGAAGAGTCGAATGGATGAGAAATAGTTAGTACTGTTGTATTATTGGTGCCGTAGGATGGCGTGCAAATGCAAATGAGAGCGTCACTGCCAGTTCAATAATTATTCAGAAAAAGGGAACGGACGAAATTCGCCAGCCGCTATCTGTTCGTTTCCATTCCAGCGTAATACCACCTCCTGCAGGTAGTCCCATTTGCTGGCGTTTCATTTCTTTTCGCAAATTTTTGTCTCCATCGAAGAACCGCCAGTTGCCATCGACCAGTTCGAAGCGAACTTCTCGGGCGGTCTGATCCGGCATCCTTTTGCCAATGGGGCCAAGTCTTTTTTTCCATTTTGGGTCTGCAGGAAGTTTGAAGCTGACAACCGTTCTGCCTTCCATTTCGACCGGCTCTGGTTTCAATTCCAGCAGTACTTGGAATTCACGAATCAATTCCACATACAGAATCGGATAAGTTTTCAATCTTGAAATGAGAGGCGTTTCCTGTTGCTGATGAATCAATCGCTGCACTTCTTCAGTGGGATAGATGCTGCGGATAAAGTTCTGAAACTTATCCTTTGCCAGATCATCAATCCCTTTATGTAAAGCAGCTTTCAGGTTATCGCCATAACCATCGATCGTTACCTCTTTTGTCCGAGTGATCACTTTGGGTGGTCGCAGCCCTTTGGTTTCTTCTTTTTTTAGACTGACGATAAACATCGCGGTATCTGACTGGTCTGAGAGATGCACCTTGGCTTGCTCAAATTTTTTCAGAACACGCAGTAAACGTTTTTTCTCGGCAGGATCGTCTGTAATTCGCTTGGAAATCGAGTTGGTTTTGCTGGAATCGGCAGACAGAAAATCATCCAGCCCTGAAGCTGAATCTCCTTTTTCGAGTTCAGCTATCACAGCCTTCAATTTTTCTTCAAGCGATTGCACTGTTCGTTTCCGCATCGCCCGGGCAGATCGGCTGTTTGACCTTCTTCGTTGCCCTTGAGATTCAGGAGGATACAACGTGCCTGCGATAATACTCGCCAGGACCAATACCACAGAAAACCAGCTTCGAGATGAAGTCATCAGCGATTCCCTTTCGATCATTTTGTGTTAACTAGACCTTAAACAAGCGATCCCCAGTTGCTGATTGGAGTTATTTTTCTGAAAAACTTGAAATCCTTCGGTGTTTTTCGTCTTTTTTATGTAAGACGAGTAAACAACCTCTCTACCACACGAAAGGATTTCAAGTGAAGAGTATTACACAGAACCAGAACGCAAAACGCAAGCGGAAACTGCAACGACGCATCGCCAGGTAGCAGCGCCAACTTGAACGGCGATTGGATCATCGATTGCCGGAGGATGTCTCGCGGGTGTCCCATCCGCTTTTTGCGGTTGGGTCGTGTAACGACAAGATGAACGCGCCATGTGCTTTGCTTCTCAGGTGAAATTTCCGATCAAGCGGATCGCTATTCATTTTCGGCTTTGAGCGATTCATTTTGATGAATCAACTCATTCCGTGTGCAGCGAGCGAGCAGAAAGAGGAGTGACTGGAAAATACGTCCCATTGCGATAAAATCCCTGTGAAATCAGCAATTTTCAGCGGTTGTTCAGAACTATTGATACGCCCTTGCGTTTCTGTCCGTTTATTCTAGCTGGACAGCGCCAAGTTTGTTTTTTGTTTGACTGTAAGTCGTGATTCAGACTGAGGTTATCGATCTTGACCTGGGATCGAAAAATGACGACCCTCCGTGTGATCTTAACATTTCA
>JALWSL010000647.1 GCA_027080405.1 Planctomycetaceae bacterium | reverse complement strand
TGGAATGGGCGATGGTTCGGCATCGGGTGCCGTATCAGATTGCCGCCGGCGTCGCTTTTTATCAGCGGGCCGAAGTTCGTGTACTGCTTGCCTATCTCGATTTGATCAACAATCCGCAGAACCGGGCCGCTTTCCTTCGAGCCGTGAACAAGCCGCTGCGTGGGATCGGCAAAACAAGCCAGCAGCGCTTGACCAACTGGGCCGAAACGCACGGGCTAAGCTATATCGATGCAGCATTACAAGCCGATAAAATCCCGAAAATGCCCAAACGGGCGGGAATTTCGCTCAAAATGTTCGCGAAGATGATGCAGGATTTTTCCCTGGCCGATTCCGGATCAGTGGCCCAACTTCTTCGGGATGTAATCGATAAAACCGGTTTCACTCGCCAATGGGATGCCACCAAAAGCGAGCAGGATGCCCAACATCTGGCGAATGTCGAGGAATTGATTGCAGCGGCCCAGCATTACGATGAAATGATGGAAGACGAAACGACTCTGGAAGGCTTTCTGGAAACAACATCGCTCGTCTCTGATCTCGACAGTCTGGAAAACGAAACAGACAGCAAGGGAAAAGTGACCTTAATGACCTTGCACGCAGCCAAAGGGTTGGAGTTTCCCGTTGTTTACATCATCGGCCTGGAACAGAACCTGCTCCCTCACGAACGGGTTTTGCAGGAAGTTTCGCTGCGGGATTACGAAGAAGAACGCCGCCTTCTTTTCGTCGGCATGACTCGGGCGGAGGAACAGCTTTACCTGACCGTTTCCGATTATCGGGAAATGCACGGACGATCGATGCCGACCATCCTCAGCGACTTCCTTTCAGAAATCGATCTTGTTCAGACCGATGGCACAACCCTCACTCAGGGACTGCCCGATACGGCCTACTCTTCCACGCTGAAAGAGGATGTCATCAGCGAGGACGATTTACAGGCTGTTCGCCAGGCGATTTCACGAAAAGACCGTCCACAATTGACAACAGCCGCCTCGCTATTAAAAGGTAAGCCGAAAACCGCTGAACTCCCCTTCAACTTCCCGATCGGATCATCTGTCAGACACCCGCGCTACGGCTTGGGAACCGTTACCAGCGCGGGCGGCTTTGGGCATCGCCGCACCATTACCGTCGATTTCGACGAGCAAAACCGCACCGAAACATTCATCGTCAGTAAATGCCCTCTGCAACTGGTCGGCCGGTAACTGGCAAGCTGCTTGACAGACATCCGGATTGGAACTCGACATCACACTTTCGATTTGATGTCGTACATGATTCCGCGTTTTTCACTTGCGAAACACCTCAATCCATCGTGCATCAATCGCCGCTGCACTTGGTGTGAAAAATTTTTTTCTCGCAGATGCCCAATTTCCCCCCCCCTCACTGATTTTCTCCCTGAATGCTCCCTATTTTGCCTGTGCCTGTGCCGTTGTCTGTCTCGTTGCCTGAGCCGTTGATGTACTTCACGACATCCCTTTCACAGCATCCCCTTCGTGAGACCCTTTTCTCAAACAGACAGACTGACCAAAACAGATTGCAACGCCAATTCTTTCTGGTATAATATACATATGTATATTTACTTGAGCCGCAAAGAAGGGAGTGGTTTCTGATGTATGGGGAGTTTCATACGCTTGATTTACTGGCCTGTTACAGTCCGAGTTGGACGGGGCGGGTGATCAGTTACGGGACGGCATCGTTGTTGGCTCCGAGGCGGTTGAGGATCGGCCCGTCACATATCGCGGTCATTTGTCAATATCACGGTTCGCCGGTCTGGGTGGAATCAACGACGCTCAGCAGGCATCCTTGCGCGATTCTCGGGCGTCCTGTCAAAGGTGTTCAGGCTCATCTGCCCGAACTGCGCATCCAGGATTATGTCAACGAAGGAGGGCACGTCGATCTGTATCGTCTTTCACCGATCGATCGCCTGGTGGACGAAGAATCCGATCTGTTGAGCCGAATTCTTGTCAAGCACTTTATCGGAAAGGAGGTCACCTACGACATGGGGGGAGCTTTACTTTCCGGAACCCGATTGTTCAAACGAACCAGGCTGCTTCCACACGCGGATCTGAACGAGCTGTTCTGTTCGGAACTTGTCGCAGCCGTCCTGATGCGCTTGAACCGGATGAATCGCGATAATCCGACACGTTACAACCCGGCCGACCTGTTACGCCAGCTTGTGCGCGAAGGAACCTTCCAGTTCGAGCGGGAATACAATTCGACATTCATGACAGCGGAGAAAGAAAACAGATGAAAAGATATGAACTTGTAATCTATGTAGCGATAGTGGCGATGATAAATTATCGGGCAGAGACTCTCCTGTTCGCTGCGGAGCGCGACGCGGTCATTCCGTTCGATGGATGCACCGGCTTTGTTGTGGACGGGAATCTTCTTGTCACCGCGAAGCATTGTCAGCACCCCGAAACCGTAAATGTAAACCTGCAAAACCGGACGGTCACTGCACACAAGGTATTCACAACAGCCGGAGAAGATGGGCCGGTCGTTTTCCTGCTTGAAGGGGGGCCGTATGTCAGCCTGAAAATCGCCAGTGAACCGCCACGCGTGGGAGATCTGGTTTATTCACTCGGTTATCCGGGAGGACACTGGGCACGTATCGAAGGGGAGATAACAGGCGGAAACGGGCTCGACCTGAATTACACGAATCACCGTATCGCGACCGGGAACAGTGGAGGGCCTCTGTTGGACGAACAGGGAGAAGTGATCGGAATCGCCTTGCATGTGGATGCCGATCTGAGCGTTCATCGTTCCGGATTTGCCGGTTGGAAAGTGACCCGTGAGGCGATTCTCCAGGCGAAAACAGGCCGTTCAAACCAGCGGAACATTGCGGCGCGGAGAAGTGTTGTCGTTGTCTTTTCAACGGACAACTGCCTGGCATGTGAGCAACTGAAGCGGGATGTGCAGGCGGGCCATTTTGATGACTACAAGTTCCGGTTTGTGAAATGGGATCGCCAGTCAAAGCGATGGAGTGAACCGGAACTGTATCGGGAATTCTGGGAAATGGCTGATCCGAAAATGGACCACCTGAGCTTTCCCACAATCTGGATCAGGGGGACAGGTAAATATCGTGTCGGATATGATCGAGCCGGAAGGCGCGGTTTACTCGGTTGGCTCTCTGCCATATTTCGCCATCTCTGGAAGGGATTGGTTGGAGAACGCGAAAAAGGATCGCTTGAACTTCCCCCCTCTCCTCTTTCGCCCGGTGAAGAAAGGTTACCGAAAGAAGAATTGGGAGCGGAAGAACGGGAGCCTTCCCCGAACGATTC
>JALWSL010000646.1 GCA_027080405.1 Planctomycetaceae bacterium | reverse complement strand
AGATCAAGCTGATCGGTCGGCTCGAATGGCACGCGCTTTCATTGGCGGTGGGGCTATCCGGAGTTTCCCTGATTACACTTGGTCTCGGCCTGCTTGGCTTGTTGAATCGCCTTGCCTTTTTGGTCGCCTATACCGGAATCATCCTGTTTTGGGCGATCATGCACGCCAAAAATGCCGGGAGTTTTCGGGCCTGGATCGGACGGATCAAATCGTGGTTTCTGCTGGTCTATCATAAGGTGTCGAATGCGCAACTGCCGCTCAGTTCCCCCAGAATTTGGGGCCCAGCGATTATGCTCCCCTTTCTAGTGGCGATCTTTCTGGGGGCGATGTTGCCTTCGATCGATTTCGATGTCAAGGAGTACCATTTTGGCGGCCCGAAAGAATATTACCAGGCGGGTGAGATTCATTTTCTGCCTCACAATGTTTACACCAGCTTTCCATTCCTGACTGAAATGCTGACACTGACCGGCATGGTTCTTAATGGAGATTGGTACTGGGGAGCAGTTGCAGGCAAGGCGATCCTCGCAGGGTTTGCACCGCTCACCGCCTGGTTTGTTTTTCTTTTTATCCGGCGAACCTGGGGAGAGACCGCCGGCTGGCTTGGCGCGATTATTCATCTGACAATCCCGTGGACCTATCGAATTTCAGTGATCGCCTATACCGAAGGAGGGCTCTCTCTTTATCTGGCTGCCACACTCCTGGCGACCGCGGTGACGATCGATCTGCTCAACAAAAGGAAAGAAACGGGCTTCTGTCTGTTGTGCACCGGTTTTCTGGCAGGTAGTGCGGCTGCGTGCAAATATCCCGGCCTGGTTTCCGTCACGATCCCGATTTCGTTTTTTATCCTGGGCTATTATCTGCGTTCCGTATTCAAAAAAGAACGCACCTGGAAAGAGGTCGCCGTCGCAGCGTCGCTGTTCATTCTGGGAACGCTTTTCAGTTTCGGCCCCTGGCTGGCAAAAAATGTGTATGAAACGGGTAACCCGGTCTATCCGCTGCTTTACTCGGTTTTTGGCGGAATCGACTGGGACGACCAGCTTGATGCAAAATGGAAAGCGGCTCACAGTCCGGACCATCATCACCTTTCCAATTTATGGACAAGTTTTGTTGATGTGACCAGCGTCAACGATTGGCAATCGCCTTTGATCTTTGGCTTTGGTGCGATCGCGGTTGCCCTGTTTTATCGCAAAAGTAGAAGAGTCTTCTGGCTTTCAAATTATCTAGCCTGGCTGTTTTTATCATGGTGGATTTTAACGCATCGCATTGATCGTTTCTGGGTGCCGATGTTGCCTGCCGCCTCGATCCTGGCCGGCGTCGGTGCAGGTTGGCTGCTTGGCAAAATGAAAGGATATTTTGCGATTCCGCTTCTGATTCCGATCATCTTCAACCTGGCCTTCATCACAACAGAATTGTGTGGTTATAACGCCTATTTGATTCGCCTCGACGATGCCAAAAGAATCACCGCGAACATCACCTCGCCGGAAGTCGTTTACTTGAACCGATACACGATCTCACGACCGGGGCGGGTTCTTTGTGTGGGGGAAGCCGAACTGTTCGATGCGGAATTTGAATACGATTACAACACCGTGTTCGATTACTCGCTGTTCGCTTACTGGATCGGTCAGCCCGACCCGGATTTACCGGAAGGTGAATGGAAGAACCGTTCCGCCAAAGAAGTTCGCGAGAAACTTTCATCGAGAAACATCAGCACCATTCTGGTCAACTGGCAGGAAATATTGCGCTACCGCACCAGTTACAAATACACCGATTTCGTCACACCGAAGCGGTTTCAGTATCTGCAAGACGAAAAGATTATTGGCCAACCGCTTGAACGAACCCCGTTTTATCGGGAGGCGAAAACACTTTCCGAGCAACAACGAACCGAAATCGAAAACTGGGCGCCCGAGCTGTTGATAGAAATCGAGGGCAAAATCTACTTCATCACCGCGCAGATTTTCCCCGTGTTGTGAAAAGCCCCCGGGGAAAAGCGAGTCGGGTTCACATGGCGGACCACGATAGAAATTCACGCACTCGTAACACGCAATGAATGGTCCGCATAGCGGACGCTACTTGCTATTCTGTGTAGAACTCCTCGACAGAAAATCCACCGAAACTGTTTTTTGCGCGATATTTGGCGTAGTAACCAACATCGCCACCGTTCCAGCCGGGCCGCACAAGGCGTTCTTCAATGATTTCTAGTGAATCAGGATCGAGGAGGTGTTCGCGGAGACGCTGCTTGCCGACGTATTTCAGAATGAAATCGTCTGGTTTCCCATCACTGCTGGAATAAGAACCGGAATTCGAACCATGTCTTACGCTTGGAGTGAATATTTGGTACGGAATTGCAATGAAAATAAAGAGTGCCGCTCCCACTAAAACAAAAATCACAGTTCCCGCATACAAGCATAAAAAGAACCAGTAAACTACCGGAATTAACATGACTCTGAAAATTAAAAATAATATCATGAAAAGCAAATCCAGACATAATATAAGACCAAAGATGGAGTCAACCCGAGGGGCAAATATCATAAAAGGAAAAATCAATAGGGGGAACACAACGGATGCACAGAGACATAAGTTGAGAAAATCTATTGTTTTTTTTACGCTTTCTCTCTCAAACTCGCGTTTAACCTCCTCTGGAATGACGCACACTTTCTTTTTTCTCAGTTGCTTACCAGTTTTTTGCCACTTACGCACTTCTCGATTTTTCTTGTTCTCTTTTTTGCGAGCATCTCGAGTGAGTATTAATTTCTTTTTTCTGGCTCTAACTTCTTCTTCTGTCAACTTCTCTCCCAAACATTCTGGACATACATCTATACCCGACTCCAGGGGAATAGCACAAAAAAGGCAGCGTGAGGCTTTAGGCGATGTGTTTTTTTTTAATTTACTGTCTCGCATAGTCATACCCAACCTGACATATTTAAGAACGTGTTTTAAAATTACCTGAATTATGAAAATGTGCTACGACTCCCTTTTCGTTTGGCTTTCAATCAAGGAAGAAGGAGCCGCAGCAATGGAATGCAAAGTAACCGTAGGGCAGGCGGGAGCGTGCCTTACTCCTGTGCGTGCCGTACTCAGGTGTCAGCACAGGTAAACCGCCATGCCCAAGTTGCGTTTGGTACAATTAGATATGAATGACTTTAGGATCTCATAGTACTCAGAAATGTACTCGAATCCATTCTCGCCATCTGGCTCCCAGGGAGGGCAATCGCATGAATTGGCACGGCAATTGCATTGTAGCAGGATCGGTGTTTGAGACCAGTACGGTCTCGTTATGCGCAGGGATATTTGCAACTTTAACTGGAG
>JALWSL010000645.1 GCA_027080405.1 Planctomycetaceae bacterium | reverse complement strand
GGACCGCGAACAACCTGAGTTGGGGATTGGATAACTGGATTTACGGAGCCGGCTCGAACAGCGGGGGAACCGTTCGCCCTGCGGATCAGCCAAATGCCCGGGGAATATCGATGCGGGGTCGGGATTTCCGCTTTCATCCGGTGAGCGGAAAATTTGAAGCACTCTCTGGCTCGGAACAGTTCGGAAACACGTTTGATAACTGGGGGAATCGATTCATCTGTTCCAACTCCAAGCCGGTTGTGCATGTTGTTTTGCCCTCACGTTACCTGGCTCGCAATCCTTACCTGCCAGTTCCGGCTGTTCGGAAAAGTATCTGGGTTTCCGGGAATTCGATTTACCGAATCAGCCCGCCGGAAGCGTGGCGGGTCGCGCGGTCGAAATATCGCCTTTCCCGAAATCCCAACATGGCGAAAACTTACGTGGCAGACGATGTTTTTTCTGCCTGTTCCGCTGCAACCGTTTACCGGGGCTCTGTCTATCCGAAGCAGTATCAGGGAAACATGTTCGTCGGAGAAGTGCAGGGAAACCTGGTGAGCCGGTTCGAGATGCGCCCCAACGGCGTCACATTCGATGCGGTTCGGGTTGATATCAACAAAGAGGTTCTTGCATCAAAAGATAACTGGTTCCGACCTGCGAATTTGTGCAACGCGCCCGATGGAACACTGCACATTGTCGACATGTGCCGGGAAGTGATCGAAACGCCGACTTCGATGACTGAAGAAATCATCGCTAATATCGATTTGCTCAGCGGGCACGATCGTGGACGGATTTATCGATTCGCTCCAGCCGGTTTCAAGGTTCCTGCACAGCCACAATTGGGGGAAATGACAACCGCCCAACTGGTTCAAACACTCGAAAATAAAAACGGCTGGTGGCGGGACACCGCTTCCCGCCTGCTCTACCAGCGGCAGGATCAGCAAGCCGTTCCGTTATTGAAAAAATTGCTGCGAGATAGCAAATACGACCTCGCTCAACTTCATGCGATGTACGCGTTGGATGGCCTGAACGGTTTAAGTGATGAAGACCTCCTGTTTGCTTTATCAACCCAATCGGATGGCCTGAAAGCCCATGCGGTGAAACTGGCGGAGACCCGTTTGCAAAAGAATTCCCAATTGCTCGATGCCGTCGTTTCACTGGCCGATTCACCAAATATGAAAGTCCGTTTTCAGGTCGCCTTCAGCTTGGGCGAAACAAGTGACAAAGCTGCGGCAAGAGCATTGGCCCGTATCGCCAAACGGGATGCGGGTGATATCTGGATGCGAACCGCTGTCCTCAGTTCGTCGCTCGAACTGGCAGGCGGAATGCTGGAGACGTTACTGGCCGATACGGATTTTGCCCGCACATCAGCCGGCAGGCAGATTTTGCGTCAATTGGCGCTCATTGTTGGGGGACGTAATCAAAAGGCGGAAGTCGTCGGTCTTCTCAAAGCATTGGATCAATCCACCGATGCCAGTACGCAACGCATGATTCTGCTCGGTTTGGGTGACGGTTTGCGTCGTTCACGCGCCAGCTTGAGCGAATACGCCGACCAATCGCCAGCGGCAGCGAAACTGGTCAATGGAATGATTGCCAATGCAAAAAAAATTCTTGCAAGCAATTCAGCCCATGCGAAACAGAAAGAACAGGCGATCGAAGTTCTGGCTCACGGAAAGTTTGAGGACGTCAGCGATTTGCTCACGGAAATGCTTGATTCACGCCAGGCGCCTTCAGTGCAACTGGCAGCCAGTCGCACATTGGCGGATTTCAAAAACCCGGAAGTCTCGACAATACTGATCGATGCCTGGCAGGGGCTCTCGCCTTCAGTGCGTGGCGAAGTGGTCGAATCGCTCCTTGGTCGCAAAGAAGGAATTGACGCCCTACTTGACGCGATCGAGAGCGGGGAAATTGCAGCCGGGTTCATTTCGCCGGTTCGCAAAGAGCGATTGATGAATCACCACGATGCAAAAATCCAGACGCGTGCCAGAAAACTCTTTTCTGCAAGTGTTCCCGATTCGCGAAAGAAAGTTCTCGATGAGTACCGAACTGCGTTGTCGTTAAAAGGCGATTCGACTCGAGGCAGAAAAGTTTTTGAACAGAACTGCATGACGTGCCATAAGATCGGAAAGACAGGACACGAAGTCGGCCCGAATCTGGCGACCATACAAAATGCAACGCCGGAAACATTGTTGATTCAAATTCTCGATCCGAACCGCGAAGTGCTGGCCAATTATACGCAGTACATTGTCGTGTTGGAGTCGGGTCGTGTGGTGACAGGCATTATCGCCAGCGAATCACCGACGAGCATCACATTGAAACGGGCAGAAGATGTCAAGGAAACAGTTCTGCGACAAAATATCGAGGAAATTACCGGAACAGGAAAATCCCTGATGCCCGAAGGGCTAGAGCAGAAAATCAACAAACAGCAAATGCAGGATCTGATCACGTTCTTGCTGGAACTGAAAAAGTAGCACCGGTTCGTGTTGATCCTGATGGCGGGCTGGTGTTGATCCCGATAGTGGTAGGATTGGTTGAAGCATGTTCTTTATCATTCCCGTCAATACCGATGCTCCCATCTATCACTGGCCTTACGGAACGGTCGGCCTTATTGTGGTCAATGCGCTGCTTTTTTTTCTGTTGCCCAATCCCGAAGATTTTGTCCTGGTTCATGGAGACGGCTTGCATCCGCTTCAATGGGTCAGTTCCAACTTCATTCATGCCAGTTTTCTCCATCTGCTCGGAAATATGCTTTTTCTCTGGGGATTTGGGATTGTTGTCGAGGGAAAACTGGGCTGGTACCGGTTTCTTGCCGTTTACCTGGTCATTGGAGTGCTTCAGTGTGCTTCAGAGCAGGTAATGATGCTCGGTAGCGAGGAGGGAGCATCGGTCGGAGCTTCTGCGATTATTTATGGATTACTCGCGATGGCCATGGTTTGGGCACCGCGAAATGAATTCACGGTTTTTCTGTTCGTCTTCTTTTTCCGCATCATTGCAACCACGTTTGAAATGTCGATTCTCACTTTTGGTCTGCTTTACGTCGGTAAGGAATTGCTTATTCCCCTGCTGTTCGGTTTCCATATGAGCAGTCAGGTACTCCATCTATCCGGGGCCGCAATCGGCTTCGGGATTGGTGTTCTGTTTCTGAAAATGAATTGGGTTGATTGTGAGGGTTGGGATCTATTCAGCGTAATGAAGAAAGACCACGGCAGCGTGAACCTGATCCAACAACATCACCTGCTACCCGAAGCGGAATATCAACTGGATGTGATTTCCGCGAAAAAACGAAAAAAGAAAAGGAAGAAAAAAGAAACTTCAAACGCTTCTCCCGATGAAGATCTCGAT
>JALWSL010000644.1 GCA_027080405.1 Planctomycetaceae bacterium | reverse complement strand
AACGCTGGTTCTGCTCTCCAGTTCATCAAGCATCGTTTCAAGGAACTGGCCCATCTGTGCCGGATTGTTCGGAAGCAGATGCGTCGGCGGAGAGGAAATTTTCCTGACCTGTTCCATCAATTCTGAGAATTGCTCCAGGGATGCTTCACTCTGCCCGGTCAGGCTATGGGATGCGAGTTCCAGGACATCCGACACCGTTGGAAGGTCGCGAAACCGCTGAGCCATTTCGATCGCTTCTGCCCGTGTCGGATACCAGGCGACTGCGTAGAGGATATCCCCCCGGCTTTCCGCGATCAATTTCTGTTGTGTTTCGACCGCTGGCAGATTATCCGGCTGCATATTCAAAAGATTGGCATCATAAACAACACGACAATGCAGCGCTGCGTCCTTCACTTCCCAGCCCTGAAGGCAAAGCAGCAGAACCGGTGTCAAAAAAAGAACGACCGTCGGCAATGATCGTCGACTGATTGCTTTGCGAAGCCAGTTGCATGAAAAGATGTTTCCTTTTTCCCCTGCAGATCCATTTTCGCCTGCAGGTAGAGGCACAATCAGGGCTTGTCTGTCTTTCCGCTCCGCCAAGGCGATTAACGCGGGGAAAACAAGAAATGTTGCCAGGGCGGCAAGCAGAACACCACAGCCCGCAATAATTCCCAGCTCTGCAACGCCGGGGAAGTCCGTCACACCCGCACATAAAAAGGCGATCGATGTGGTTACCGCCGCGGTGATGATTCCCTTGCCCACCGTGTCGCTGGCCAAAGCAACGGCTCGAATCACTCCCTCGTTTTTTTCGCGATACTCCAGGTAACTGGAGAGCAGATGAATGCCAAAGTCGATCCCCAGACCGACAAGGATGGCCGCAAATGCCATCGAAAGAATATTCAGGTGTCCGATCAGCACGGTGGTTAAACCTAGCGTCCACAACATGCTGATCCCCAAGGTGATGCAGCAGGCAACGGGCAATCTCAATCCGTGAAAGCCGTACAAAAGCAGGATCACAACACCCCCGAAAGAGACGGCAGAGGCAATCCCCATATCATATTGCGATCGCGACATCTCCTCATATTCCAGTTCCGGAATGCCTGTCAGACCACAATACAGACTGGGAAACCGCTGACGGGCAGCCTGTAAAAGACGGTTGATTTCCTGCAGAGGCTTCCGATATTTCGCCGATCCCGATTCCTTTTCAGCTAACGGAACAACACTGATCAACTCGCGATTCGCCTGATTCTCGATCTTCTTCGACAGAAGGTACTGGTTCCAAAGACGCGTTGGGATGGGAGGGCTTTCGGGGAAGTATTCTTCGTATGAAGTATCGATCGCCCGTAGTGATTTTTCCAGCCCATGAACAATCCGATTGGTCACCGGCAGTTCGGATGAAGATTCTGTTTCCGGCTGCTGTAATTCCTGCCGAGCTACCCCCAACAGCGCCTGTAGCGGCGATACCTGCTTCGATGTTGCCTGAACAGTCATCGCGATTTGCAGATCAGCCTGTAACTGTTCGGGACGGATTGACCTGCCAGTCAATTCCTGTTCTGTTCGAGTCGTCACCGCCGATTGGGGCAGGACTTCCTCGAACAATTCCGGCCGGGCTTTCAGTTCGCGAACAATCCACTTTTGCGACTGGGCCAGTTCGCTCCTGTCGTCACTTTCCAGCAGTATCAGCAGTTCATTTGTTTCACGAAACCGCTCACAATATTCCAGCCAGCGGCGATGAAAACTTTCCCTGGGGCTGATTAAATCCGACCGGTCCGACTTGAATTCCAGACCAACCAGAGTAACAACAAGACACAGGGCGCAACTGAACGTGGCCAGCAGCAACGATTTCCAGGGATGCGCGGAAACCTGCGAAGTGATTCGACCAAGCAAACGTAGCCGGGCAACGTGATGAAGATCATCCTGAGACAAAGTGGCATCCTGCTTCCGAAAGAACCGGCGACATCAAAAAGATCATCTCGTGAGGGTTAGAAATCAAAAACACGATTCGGGGAAAGCGGTTCGTCGTCGGTTTCGGAGGCATCGTCACGATTGCCCGATGAATGACTCGGGGGGAGATCAAGCCGGATTGGCTTCTTCTTGAAAGCTGTCGCCACAGGCTCCGTCTGCAGAGCAAGTTCAACGCCCCGTTCTTTTCGCGGATTGGCCGTCCGCTCTGTTTTGTGACTTATTTTTGTTGGTGTCTTTTTTTTGCGAGGGAGCAGATCAATCCCGACCCAGGGGCTACTCGAACCACTGCTGTACTGGAACATCGTTCGTCCGACTTCGCAACCGCACAACCCGACCACAAATCCGAACAAAACAAACATGGACAGAGCAGGATTTCTCCGCCAACGATGAACCTTTCCTGATATCATGATCATCCTTCCCTGAATGATTCTGCAACCTGATGATTCTGTAACCCGATGATTCTGTAACCCGATGCCCCACCAAAGCTCGATTCGGGGCTGTTTCTTCGTCACCCGTTTTACTGTTGATCGTTACGTGAGCGATCGTTGCACCCAATACAACATTTTTCCGACAAATGGCCGTTGCACGATGGCGTTGCACCATGCCGCTGCACTATTTCGTGACAGAACCATCCTCGTTCTTCTGTTGCTCACGAGCAGCTGCCTCAGCTTCGTAATCGACATCGGGTTCATATTGGCCGGATATGCTATTGCCTGAAAACAGAGAGGGCAAGCTGGGGGGGCTCATTCCGTGCGCACAACCCGAAAACAGACCAGCCAACATCACGCCCACCAACGCGCGCGTCTTCATGTACGAAGTCTGGCCGGACGAAATATCCAATCGCCTCCAATAATCGCAGTTCATAACAACATCCTGTTGAATACAGCGACAGCTTGACTGAGTCAAATCAATGCGCAAAACGACACAAAACGCGCCAAGGGATGTTAAACAATATTGGTAAAATACTGGAAGATCTGATTCCCGGAATCATCCCGCGCATTCAACAGATCCCCTGTGTTGCCCAAACGCTACGTGTCTCACCCGGACAACAGTGTTGTAACCCCTGTAATAACAGACTGTTACGACACATGAAGATGGCTGCGGTACAAACGAGTTGATTTTTTTCATCACGCCGTGAAATGGATGCCCCATTGTGGTTTTTACTTTGCGAATTTTCTTGAATATTCGTAACTCATTCCTGCATAAGGAGATGCGACAAAACCATTCCCGTACTTCCCATTTGCTCCATCTTGCCTGTCAGCTTTGGCATACAGAGTGCTTTACATGATTATCAACGTGAGTCACACACTTCGAACGACTCAAAAAATCATTCACACTTTGAAAACTGGAGACACACCATGACAACTCTCATCAACAAACTGTACAACGACGAAGCCGG
>JALWSL010000643.1 GCA_027080405.1 Planctomycetaceae bacterium | reverse complement strand
CAAGGCATGGTTCCCGCTCTCGTAAAGCTCGGTAAAGGCTCTCAGAAGCAATTCCGGGGATTTGCCTGGTGCGTAAATGGCTTCGGGGTATCCGCAACGTTTCTTGCGGTCCAGGTCGAGACGAAGATCATCCGCACTAGCTCCCTTCTTTTCCCTCTCCGAGTTCATCGCGGCTACCTATACATATGAAAAAGGAATAATTCCCTCGTGACACGATGCCACGAAGAGCGGGCGGCAATTCCTGAAAAAGAACCAGGATCGACCACGCCCCCAGACAGCCGGATTTATCTTCTTGCAATCAGTTCGATCCTTCCAGATAACTGAGCGTCTTCTGCATAAAATTCGACATGATGCCCGGCAGCGACCAAACAATAACCGCCATATGAAACAAACTCAACGGTAACATGAATAAACAAACGCCAAAGCCCCTACAATAACAAAACATGGGTCACTAAAAATGCAGGCCGCTATCGGAGGACATTCATCGATCCGTTTCGATGTGTCCTGGTGTCCCATTGTTGCTTTATCCGGTCGGTGCCCTGCTCTTTAAGGATCGAAGTCGCAACAAAATTATGTTCCGTTCCGGCAATCCCGCCAACCTGTTCCATTTTTCCATCTTTCGAGTGGCCCAGCCTTTTCGCTTCTTCGCGAAAGTTCTATACTCAATCGCTTGCGATAAAAAGATTGTCACGAGAGAACAGGGTCCGTCATGGCGGGCTTTTTTTGTTGAATTCCCGGCAACGCCGGTTCGTACCGGCAGTCTCAACCGAAATCCTGTTTTATGAAAACAGGATATACGTCCGGAGGTCGGGATAGCAGTCCTTGCAACAAATACGACAGACTGGTGGTGGAGTGGCGAAACGGAAGGCAAGTAACTCAAAAAAAAATCTTCAATCAGAAATTGATCGGATTGGTCAAGCGGTTTGGGGAAAACTGACGCATCGGAGACCGTCGATATTTGATCGCCGCTGGGTTGATGATCGTATCCTGTCCTGGGCGATGGCGGATGAATCGATCAAAGTGCAGATGTTTCGCTTTGTCGATGTCTTGCCCATGCTGAAAGATTATGAATCGATCAATCGGCACTTGCACGAATACTTTGAGGATGTCCAACAGCATCTCCCGTGGGCTGCACGGTTGGCGCTGAATATTACTGACGGGAACCATATACTCGGCCGGGCTTTGGCGATTAATGCGCGCACCAATGCCCGCCGGATGGCGGAGCGGTTTATTGCCGGCAGCAACATTGAAGAGGTGACGCAGGTCGTCTTGAATACTCGAGACGCCGGCTTCGCCTTCACACTCGACCAACTTGGCGAGGCGGTTCTTTCCACTCAAGAAGCAGACGCCTACCAGCAAGTCTACCTTCAGTTGCTACAAAACCTGCCAGCCAAGTTGAATCAACTACCGGAATCGCTCCAGGTCGATGCGAATCACCTTGGTCCCATTCCCCGTGTCAATCTCTCCCTGAAACTCTCCGCGCTGGATGCCCACTTCAACCCGGCTGATCCCGAAGGAACAACAAAACGGGTCCTGGGGCGTCTCCGTCCCATCCTGCGAGCCGCAATGGAACAGGGGGCCTTTATCAATATTGACATGGAACAGTATTACTACAAAGACCTGACGTACAACATCTTCCGTAACGTATTGATGGAAAAGGAATTCCGACAGTTCGCCGATGTCGGAATCGTCTGTCAGGCGTATTTGAAAAGTGCGGAAGAGGACTTGAAAAACTTGCTCAAGTGGGTCAAGAAGAGAAAGACACCGGTTTCGGTTCGTCTTGTCAAAGGAGCTTATTGGGATTACGAAACGGTGGTGGCCGGGTTGCGAAACTGGCCGGTTCCCGTTTTCGAACAGAAGTGGCAATCGGATGCCAACTTTGAGAAACTGGCGAGACTTCTGCTCGATAGCCATCAGCTGCTCTGGCCTGCTTTTGGCAGTCACAATTTGCGTTCGCTTTCGTTTGTCGTCGCTGCCGCCCAGCAACAGAATGTGCCGAAAAATGCCTATGAACTGCAAATGCTGTACGGCATGGGGACGGAGCAGGCACAGGCCTTTTCGGAACTTGGACATCGTGTGCGAATCTATATCCCGTTCGGTGAGCAAATTCCCGGCATGGCATATTTGGTGCGGCGATTGCTGGAAAACACATCAAACGATTCATTCCTGAGGCACAGTTATCAGGAAGGTCTTCGTATTGAAGATATCCTGAAAGAACCGACTGCAAGTGAGAATAAAAAAATGAACGGAACCGATATGGACACAGTTGAAACAGAGTATTTTCCATTTGCAAACGAACCATTGACCGATTTCAGCAAAAAGGAAAACCGGGAGGCGATGCAGCAGGCCCTCGAACAGGTGCGCGAACAGTTTGGCGAGGAATACCCTCTGCTGATCGGCGGCAAATCATACGAAACACGACAGCAACTGACTTCGCGTTGTCCCTTCGATCGGGAAATGATTGTTGGGCGAACCTCCTCTGCAACAGGTGAGTTGGCAGAAGAAGCAATCGAGACAGCTCGCCGAACGGCCAACAGTTGGTCGAATATCGATGCAGACCATCGGGCGGAATATCTCGATCTGGTTGCCAGCGAACTGCAGACGCGCCGGTTTGAACTGGCCGCCTGGATGGTATACGAATCGGGAAAACCCTGGAAAGAAGCGGATGGTGATGTGGCAGAAGCGATCGATTTCTGCAGGTATTACTCCACGCAAATGCGACTGATGCAGCAGTCGTTCGACACCAATTTGCCTGGTGAGGAAAATGAATATTTTTATCGTCCGCGCGGCGTTGCCGTCGTGATCGCTCCCTGGAATTTCCCACTGGCCATTCTTACCGGGATGACTGTAGCGTCGATTGTAACCGGCAATACCGTTGTCATGAAACCGGCCGAACAGTCTCCCGTCATTGCGGCAAAACTTATGGAGATATTCCGTTCGGTCGGTTTGCCCGATGGTGTGGTCAATTATCTGCCGGGAGTTGGTGAGGAAATCGGCCCCGATCTGGTAGGGAGTCCGAATGTCGATCTGATTGCGTTTACCGGCTCACGTGAAGTCGGACTTGAAATCAATCAACGAGCTGCAGAAACAGGCTCTGCCCATCATGGAGTTAAACGTGTCATCGCCGAAATGGGTGGAAAGAACGCCATCATCATCGATGAAGATGCTGATCTCGATGAGGCGATACTCGGAGTGATTGAAAGTGCATTCAGTTTCTCCGGCCAAAAATGTTCCGCCTGTTCCCGTTTGATCGTGTTGGAAGGGGTTTACGATCAATTACTGGAACGGTTGCGACTTGCTGTTGAAAGTCTGCAAATCGGCCCGGCCGACCATCCCGGCACTCAACTC
>JALWSL010000642.1:10145-12964 GCA_027080405.1 Planctomycetaceae bacterium | reverse complement strand
GCTGTCAAGCTGGCGTTGCAGGAGAGCCGTGGGAAATTGCTGATTGAACTTGGACGGGAAGCCGCGGCTGTTGATTTCCGCATCCGTGATTATCAGCATGCAGAAAATCTATTGAAAACAATTTGGGAATCTTCGCCCCTGTTGCCGGGAATGGAATCAATCCATCTGCTTTGGATTTACGCTTTGGGACGGGATTATATTTCAAACCCGACACAACAAAAAGTGACGCGGTACCTGGAAGCGCTGCAGCAACATCGTCAGCGATATAAAGACAGAACGACATCGATCGAAGCGACCTGGCTGCTGGCTGAATTGCAGTTCGCGAGAATGCAGGTGACCAGAGCACTCGATTTATATCGGAAAATACCGCAGACCGATTCCCGATATCTTGCCGCCCAGATACGCGTTGTCCAGTGTTATCAATGGATTCTCCAGCGCGTCAGAGAATTGGGGCAACCGAGTCTTGATTGGCAAAATCGGGCAGTGGAATTCGCGCTGGAGAAGCAGAACTCGTGGAAAAACAGGGAGATCCAACAACCGGAACAGGCAGAATTGCTGTTGGCAACCAGTCGGGTTCTGCTTGATGCCCGTGCCCAGCAACCGGCTTTACTTCAACGCGATATGCAACGGATTCTGAACGTTTCCCGGACAGCGATCGACAAGAGCAGAGACGATCCTGAAACGCTCAGAAAGTGGGAAAAGGTTTTTCATTCGGCCAGAGCGCTGGAGGGAATACTGCTTGTTTCGCGGGGGGAAGTTGATCAGGCAAGAAAGCTGTTCACCTCCGAGAACAGTTCGCTCGGCACGGCGGAAGACCGCCTGTTCATGGCCCGGCAACTCGCGAGTCTTGGTGGAGAAACACCCCGGGTTCGCCAGATCGTTGCGGAACTTCTTCTGCTCTTGACAGATGAGCTTAAAACCGGTTCCGATGCCTACAAGCGGTTATCGCGACAACAGGCAATCGAAATTCGGGAACTGCGAGCCGAAGCGTTCGCCAATTCCGGACAGACGACCAAAGCTGTCGCCCTGTATGAACAACTTCTTCAAGAGGCACCTGAGAACAGAAATTACCTGAACCGCCTTTCAACCCTGCTGGAAATGTGTAACAACCGGAAACATTGGGAGAAAGCGTACGCTCTTTGGAAAGGCCGGGTGGGTAAGGAAAAACAGGGAACCGAAGCGTGGCTCGAAGCACGGTATCATCTTGCCAAAGCGGGTATGAATCTGGATCGCCTTGAAGAAGCCAGGAAAATCGTACAGGTTACTCTACTGCTTTATCCGAATATCGGCTCCAAAGACCTGCAAGACCGTTATCGAAAACTGGCAGAACAGTTGAAGCAGTAATCCCCCCACGATGTCTGGCCGTTGCAAGAAAATAATCTCACGCCAAGACGCGAAGACGCAAAGGAAAGAAAAAGGTAAAGAGAGAGGAAAGCTGAATATTCCAAGGTGATTTCATTCGTTCTTGTGAATCTCATCTGTTTTAGGACTCAATACGGAAAACTCCCGGCGGCTTGGCGAGATACTTCTCCGTATTACTGGCGGTAAAAGTTTGCGAACGGCTCACAAATTTTAGAAGAATATCAGTTTGGTTACGGCTGCCAGAATGGACCAGCTGCGCTGGGCTCTCCGTGTCTCTGTGGTGCATTTGATTTTACTGTTTGATTCCAGCCGCAGGGCAGGCTCCTGCCTGGCTGTTTGGGGCTCAATCTGAAAACTTCTCGGCGTCTTTGCGCCTTGGCGCGAGTATTTTCTCTGTATTACTAACGGTTAAAGCGACGTAAGGTCCGCTGTGCGGACCGTGTTGTGGTATCACATCGCTATTATATTATAGTTATGCAGGGCCGGTTCCATCGGCCAGATTGGTGAACACGGCTGATGAGGGAAACGACACGGAACGGTACGTTGACGACGTCCAATATAATGCAGTGGAGCGCGGATACGTTCAATGCACCGTCGATTAGCCTTGGTCCAGGTTCCATGAGTGGGGCAAACTGGGAGCCTACCACAGCAACTGGGACTGCTTGCACCGCGCCGCTCACATTCGACGACATTGAACAAAGCATCGGTGAGTATACCGACACGAAGAGTGTGAAATGTCCGGTGCAACCGGCCCTGCAAAACTAAGGAAGAAGCAATGAATCCCAAAACATATATTTTAATTAGTGTTATTGCGTTCTATGCATTGTTCCTCATGCACGGTTGCTCATATAGAATTGAAGAATCTTCCATGAAAATACCAGTAGAGATACAATGGAGTAGCAATAAAGGCATTAAAAATGTCACATGCCGCTTGTTTGCAAGCGAGGATGACGCAAGGAAATATGTTTCAGGAGGAAAGGACTATGATAATTATGGATACGTGGTATGTGAAATTCATACACCAGGGGATACTGTTGGAGTAACAATTCTTAAGAGAGGGTTTGGGACCACTAGGTCTCTATACGAAGTAATGGTGATTACAGCAGATGTCAGTAGTGGAATGAAGTGCCATAATATTGTTCCTATAGACGAAAAACTGTTGAATAGCCCAGTTGTTCACTTCCGTATCAAGAATTAATGAAAGGTGGATTCAATTGAAGTAGCGACGTAGGGTCCGCTGTGCGGACCGTGCTGCTGTTGCCACATCGCTATTATGGCTACATGTGGTTCTTTTCTTGTGCTCCGTATGGTGGTCATTATTATGCCTGCAAAACAGAGAAACGGTTGGTCATCCGACTGGCTGGATGCCCCTATTGGCGCTTTATGCCACGGCTCTGTGAACCGTGATCGTCATCGCTATAGTGGCGGGGTGGCCACTACCGGACGGCTGGCGCCGT
>JALWSL010000642.1:0-10135 GCA_027080405.1 Planctomycetaceae bacterium | reverse complement strand
AAGAATCTCACGCCAAGACGCGAAGACGCAAAGGAAAGAAAAAGGGAAGAAAAAGAAAATGCGACAAAGGATTACATGCGACTTTTGAATTACCTTCGTTTGGGAACCCAATATGGAAAACTCCTGGCGTCTTTGCGCCTTGGCGTGATACTTCTCCGTGCCCTGTGTGTCTCGCTGGTTAATTTGATTTTCCAGAATGGCAGAGCAGAAAAACAGGGGGGCGATGCCACGCACTTTAGGCTACGACGCTACTGGAGGATGGGCAGTAAATCGCAGGAGCCATGTTGAACATTCCGCGTGACGATTTCGCCCATCAGCGTCGTTGGGGTGCAGTCGGTGATATGGACATTCGCCAATGTTCCAATCAGTCGTTCATTGCCGTTGAACACGACGATGCGATCACAGCGGGAGCGGCCCACCAGTTGATTCGGTCCCGCATTGGAAGGTCGATCCTGTCCGGCTTTGATCGCGTTTTTACTTGGCCCTTCCACGAGAACTTCGACCTGCCGGCCGATGAAATCGGCGTTGTCCTCTGCACTGATCGCGTTTTGCAGATCGAGCATTTCATTGTTGCGGCGTTTCTTTACTTCATCCGGTACATCATCCGGGAAATTCGCAGCCGCCTTGGTTCCGGCCCGCTCGGAGTACTTGAAGATAAAACTGTTTTTGAAACGACATTCCCGGATTAGCTCCATGCTTTTTTGATGCGCCTGTTCCGTTTCGCCGCAAAAGCCGACGATAAAATCGCTGGAGACGGCACAGTCCGGCACAATTTCCCGGATACGCCCCATCATTTCACGATAGTCTGCAACGGTGTAACCCCGCTTCATCCGTTTGAGCATCTCATCGCAACCGTGTTGAAGCGGGACGTGCAGGTAATGGGCAAGTTTCGGCAAATCGCGAATCGCCTGAAGCAAATCGACAGTCATATCTTTCGGGTAGCTGGTCACAAACTTGATCCGCTGAATGCCATCCACATCGTGAATCAGTTCGAGTAGATCGGCCAGGCGGTACTGCTTCCCGTTTTCCACATGTTTGTAACTGTTGACGGTTTGGCCGAGCAGTGTGATTTCCTGAACTCCCTGATCCCTCAGCGCCACCACTTCCTTGCGAATATCACTTGGTGACCGGCTCTGTTCCGGCCCGCGGGTCATCGGCACAACGCAGTAGGTACAGAATTTATCACAGCCGATCATGATTCGTACAAACGCCTGATACGGCGAGGGACGCATTTCAGGATCGCGGAGCGGATCGTAACTCTGGAAGCTCTGTGAAACCTCCTTGCGGGAGCCATCACGTCGCCCCAGGCTGACGGCCAGTTGACGTTCCCGATTGTCACGAACTTCTTTGATCAGGCGGGGAATTTCCGCCAGTTGTCCGGTTCCGACCACGAGATCGACATGCGGAGCACGTTGAAAAATCAGTTTCTGGTCTTTCTGGGCCATGCAGCCCATCACTCCGATTACCAGATTGGGACGTGTCCGCTTGCTGTATTTGAATCGTCCGAGTTGACTGTAGATTTTTTCTTCTGCCCGTTCGCGCACACTACAGGTGTTAAAGAGGATCGTGTCAGCGACTTTGTGATTGTCGGTCAACTCGTAGCCATCCTGCCTCAGTGCAGCAACAACCAGTTCGCTGTCCAGGACATTCATCTGGCAGCCAACCGTTTCGATAAACAGTTTCTTGTTATGGTTGGGTTGATTCATAGGATGATCGGACGGTGCGGTTGCAAAGTTTTACGCAACTCTGCTTTCCTGTTTTTCCTGTTTTTTCTGTTGAGCGACCTGTTTCTGTTTCGTTCCTTTTTCCTGTTCCGCTTCCAGCGCCGCTTTTTTCTCGGCTTCTTTTTTTGCCTGCTTCTTCAGGATGTAAAGATGAATCTGTTTATGCTGGTTCATCAACGTCAGCAGTGATCGCAACGCGAAAACCGCAAACGCGGCGTACAGCAGAAATAGCCAAATGCTCACTTCCATGTGATGCCTTTACCCGATCCGGGATCAGTTATTGACCCGCTCTACGTAACTGCCTGTTTCGATGTCGATTTTAATACGGTTCCCCTGTTCGATGAAAGCGGGAACCTGCACTTCGGCTCCGGTTTCGACAGTGGCTCCTTTCGTCACGTTGGTAGCCGTGTTCCCCTTGGCAGCCGGCTCGGTGTAGGTGACTTCCAGAATGACCTGAAGCGGAGGCGTCATGCTGATCAACTGATTGTTCCAGAAAAGCAGATCGACTTCCGATCCCTCCTGCAAAAACCGCATCTGGTCTTCACATACAGTGGCAGGAAGCGCGTATTGTTCGAACGATTCGTTATCCAGAAAATAGAAATTGCTGCCATCACGGTAGGAATAGCAACCTTTGCTTTTTCGAACATCCGCCTCTTCCAGGGATTCCCCGCTTTTGTAGGTTCGATCCAGTATCGAACCCTTGAGCAGATTTCTCAGCTTTGTTTTGTATAACGCCTGTCCCTTGCCTGGCTTGACAAAATTACACTCCAGCATCTCGTAGGGTTCCCCCTCGATGACAACCTTGATTCCTTTTTTGAAATCTCCCGTATTAATCTGCGGCATCAGTGTTTCTTTCAAACAGTTAGGCTGTAATGTAAAATAGGCAGCTCACATGATAAAAAACCTTGCCTCAGGGGACAAGACCGCACCAAAGACGATTTCAAGGGATCAGGAAACTATATCCGTGATCACATCCAAAAATAAACCCCAATGGCAGCGGGAACTGGCAAACGCAATACGAAGTGCAGATTTGTTGTGCGAACGACTCGGCTTGAAGGCGATTGGTTCTGATGCAACAACAACGCAGGCAAAAGCATCTGGTGCAGAAGCGGGCATGACACAAAAAGATGGCGATGAAGCTTCGCTTTCGGCTGTTCTGGAGCAGTTTCCCGTACTTGTCCCTGAATCCTTTCTGAAGCGAATGACTCCGCAGAATCCTCGCGATCCCCTTTTATTGCAGGTTCTTCCCTCTTTTCACGAATTGGACAAGGCGGTCGGGTATTCGTTCGATCCGGTAGGGGATCGGCAATCTGTTTTCGCACCGGGAATTTTGCAGAAGTATCCGGGGCGGGCATTGATGATCACAGTGGGGCAGTGTGCGGTGCATTGCAGGTACTGTTTTCGGCGGAACTATCCGTATCATCAGTCGCCTCGATCATTGGAGCAGTGGGGGCCATCTCTGGATAAACTGCGACAAAACCGACAGATCGAAGAAATCATCCTCAGCGGTGGCGATCCGCTTGTTCTTAGTGATCAGCGATTGGCGAAATTGATCGGGCAATTGGATGCCATCAATCATCTAAAACGAATACGGGTTCACACACGATTGCCGATCGTTTTGCCCAGCCGCGTCACCGAGGGCCTGCTCGATCTGTTTCGGCATTCCCGTTTGCAGCCGATTTTTGTTGTTCACGCGAATCATCCGAACGAAATTGTTGATGATTGTGCAGAAGCGATTGTTCGCATGGTTCGTGCGGGCATCCCGGTTCTTAACCAGGCGGTGCTATTGAAAGGAATCAACGATACGACCGGGACGCAGGCGGAGTTATGTCGCAGACTGATCAATCTCGGAGCGATTCCGTATTATCTGCATCAGCTTGATCGCATCGAAGGAGCCGCCCATTTTGAAACCGGGGTTGCGCTTGGGAAGAAAATCATCGAGGAATTGAAGCAACAGCTACCCGGTTACGCTGTCCCGAAATATGTCAGGGAAATCCCGGGGGAACCTGGGAAAACAGAGTTGACGTAAAGAAATGTTGACGTAACTGACTCGGCAACTGACTCGGCAAGTGGTTCAGCAGCCGGTTCAGTCAGTGCTGCGGAATCGGTGCGACAGCTTGAGCAGGTGGAGTTTGAATGTATCGGGCGATCTTCCTGTCTGTGCGGGATTCAATGGGTTATCCAGCGGTACAGGACGGTTTTGGCAAACAGGGCGATGGCAGCGAAAAGACCGACGCCGAGCAGGGTGGAGAGGATGACCGAAGCGAGCAGGATATCGGTTCGGAACTGTCCCTGTGCAGAAAAGATATAGTAACCGAGCCCGTAACGGCCCGCTTCGTGTCCAGCGAAGAATTCGCCGATAATCGCTCCGACAATCGCCAGTCCGGAGGCTGTTTGTGCTCCGGAAATGATTTGCGGAACAGCGGAGGGAAACTTCAATTTCCACAAAACAGACCAGCGGGAGGCTCCATAAAGCTTGAAGAGTTCCTTCAGTTCGGAATCCGCTTCCAGCATGCCGTTTGTGGCGGAAGTAATAATCGGAAACAGGCTGACAATAAATGTGATGACGATCACGCTTTTACCGCCGTATCCGAACCAGGTGATGATGAGCGGCGAGATCGCGACAATGGGAACGGTGTGCAGAAAAATCGCGTAAGGGTAGCATCCTCTGCGCAACCAACGAAATTCCGAAAACAGCGTGGCGACTATCAACCCGCCCAACAGACTCAAGGAAAAACCGACGACCGCGGAATGAAAGGTGACTCGGGCGGCTGCCAGTAAATCGCCGGAGCGTCCCACAAGCACGTCGAGCACGGCTCGGGGTGTCGGCAACAGATAGCGGTCGATATTGCCCAGCCGTATCAATAAATCCCAGCACAGAATCCCGACAAACAGAAAAAGACCGGGCGGTATCCCGGCCCGCAAGCCATGCATGATCAGTTTTTTCATCCGTTCTGTCCGTTCTTTCTGATCACCGTTCGATAGTTGAGACTCACCGGAACAAAAATCGCGTTACTATGGATTCGTTATCATGGATTATAGCTGACGTAACAGATGCTTCACCTTGCCGCACAGTTGGGCAAATTCCGGAGAGACCCGCAAATCGCCGGTTCGGTTTTCCGGCCAGGGAATCGGGATTTCTTCGGTTATTTGTCCCGGGCTGGCTGACATGATAAACAGGCGATGGCTCAGGAAAAGGGCTTCGCCAATATGATGCGTAACCAGAACGGTTGAAAAGCCGAACTGTTTTTGCAATTTCAATAATTCCAGATTGAGCTGTTCACGCAACAGGTCATCGACGGCGGCAAACGGTTCGTCCAGCAGGAGCAGTTTGGGATTCAGAACCAGTGAACGGGCGACGGCGACACGCATTTTCATTCCGCCGGACAACATGCGCGGGTATTTGTGGAAGTCTTTTTTATGCAGGCCGGTCAATTCGAGCAGTTCCCCCAGCCGTTTTTTGTCGACGGCTTCTCCTGTCAACTCATACGGCAACTGCATGTTGCCCCAGACCGTTCTCCAGGGAAGCAGGCGGGCATCCTGAAAAACCATGGCGAGTTCTTTTTGCCTTGAAGATGCGCAAGCCTTTTCATCGATCGCGATCCGTTTTCCATCGCTCGGCTGAAGCAGACCGGCAAGAACGCGCAGTAAGGTCGATTTCCCGCAACCGGACGGGCCGACAACCGCAATGTTTTCGCCCGGTTTCACTTCGAGATTGATTTTCAGCAGTGTGGGCACCCCCTGACCCGGGAATTGAACCGTTGCATCGATCAGTCGCACAATCGGGGTGTGCTGCGATGAAGCGGGGGATGCGCTCATGCGGTTTCCTGCCCCCACAGGCGGGCGAGTTCAACCAGGACGTTGGCAGCTGCCTGCATTTCTTTTTCACTTGTCCACTCCAGTGGACTGTGTGGATTGTGTTGACCACTGGAAAGGTTGGGAGTGGGGAGCCCGGCTTCCGTCAGCAGGGAGCCATCCGTACCGCCACGGATGATATCGGGTGTAGGCACCATGCCAGCCGCCTCGGTTGCCTCGATCGCTTTGGAAAGGGCGCGGGGTTCTTTTTTCAAGCCGTCCCGCATGTTGCGGTACTGTTTTTGGATTGAAATCTGGATTTCCACATTGGGGTATTCCGCACGAAGTGTTCCGGCGTTCTGTTCAAGCAAATCTGCCTGTGCCTGCAGGAGCGGTTCTTCGAAATCCCGCAGGATAATACGAGCAGAAGCCTCCGAGACACCTCCTTCGATATGATAGGGGTGCAAGAAACCTTCCCTGCCTGATGTCGTTTCGGGAGAGAGGGTTTCCCTGGGCAGCCGATCCAGAAACGAAGCGAGAACACGAATGGCATTGACCATTTTCCCCTTGGCTTCCGAGGGGTGAGTGTTCGTCCCCTGCACGGTTACGACCGCCAGATCGGCTGAAAATGTTTCGCTGTCGATCCGACCCCAGCCTTCACTGTCGAGTGTGTAACCGCAACAGGCATTCAAGGCGTTGAGATCGAGATTTTCGATACCTCGCCCGATTTCTTCATCCACAGTGAAGCAGACGCGAATGGGGCCATGTTCAATTTCGGGATGGTTCACCAGATGTTCCACCGCTGTCATAATCGCGGTAATACCCGATTTGTCATCTGCCCCCAGCAGCGTGGTGCCATCCGTCGTGATGATTGTTTCGCCAATCAGATGGGTCAGGGCGGGATTCTGTTCCACGGAAATGATTTTGGTGAAGTCGGCAGGGAGGACGATGTCCCCACCAGCGTAATTTTCGTGAACAACCGGATTGACCTGCGAGCTGGAATACTCGGGCGAGGTGTCGACATGTGCCAACCAGGCGATCGTGGGAGCCTGGTGGGAAACAGTAGACGGCAGCGTCGCCATGACAATGCCGTACTGGTTCAGTGAAACATCCTGAAGACCAAGTTCTTCGCACTCCCGGGCCAGCAGGCGGGAAAGTTCCAGTTGCTTTGCGGTACTCGGAGACGTACTCGATGTTTCGTCCGATTGGGTATCAATTTTGGCGTAGCGGATAAACCGTTCGACGATTTTGCTCATTATCAGTTCCGTTGAAAATGATGGAAGGAATGACAGGAAGTTAGAGCGCCTTGTCCGTTCCGCTTTACTATTTAATGAATTCCCGCTAGAAATGCTATCCAGACGGATTCTTCACACAGCCCGGTATTCTCGTCTGTCGAATGATGATACGATGGCAGGACGGAAACGGCAGAACGGAAACGGCAGAACGGAAACAGATTCGGACGGAGGAAGATTCCGGTTCTGAAATCGGGCATCATTTTCGGGCCACCATCTTTTCGGAGGGTCTCTCCTTCCGGCTTGTCGAGCAATCTTTTTTTGCGGGAATGAACTCTAACATGGCTGACAAACGTGATTTCGATGAGTTTCTGGAAAAATTCGAAAAGCATCGTGAATTGATGGTGGGAGAGTTGCACAAGGTCATTGTCGGGCAGGACGAAGTGATTGAGCAGATCCTGGCGGCTATTTTTACTGGTGGTCATTGTTTGTTGATGGGGGTTCCCGGTCTGGCAAAAACCCTGATTGTCAGTACGATTGCAAAAATTCTGGATGTGCAGTTCAAGCGTATTCAGTTCACGCCCGATCTGATGCCCTCCGATATCACCGGAACCAGCGTATTGGAAGAATCGGATACAGGCCGACGGGAGTTCCGGTTTGTGCACGGGCCGGTCTTTACGAATATTCTCCTGGCAGATGAAATCAATCGAACACCTCCCAAAACCCAGGCGGCGTTGCTGCAATCGATGCAGGAACATGAAGTAACCGTCGGCCAAAAGACATACGATTTGCCCGACCCTTTCTTTGTCATTGCGACACAAAACCCGATTGAACAGGAAGGAACGTATCCCCTGCCCGAGGCTCAGCTGGATCGCTTCATGTTCAACATCAAGGTCGATTACCCATCAATTGAAGAAGAGGAAAAGATTCTGGAAGCCACCACTTCCGGCAAAACAGCCGAGGTGCGGAAAATCCTCTCTGCCAAGTCGATCCTCTATCTGCAAAAACAGATCAACACCATCGAAGCCAGCCCACTGATGATCAGTTACGTCACTCGTGTTATCCGGGCCACACGGCCGGGAGACGGTTCCGCCCCGCAATTTGTGCAGGACTTGATCGATTGGGGTGCCGGCCCGCGAGCGGGGCAATACTTGATCACCGGGGCCAAAGCAATAGCCGCGATGGACGGACGGCCAGCGATCAGCCCGGCTGATATCAGAAAGATCGCTGTTCCTGTGTTGAGGCATCGGATTTCTGCCAACTTCCAGGCTCAGGCGGAAGGTTACTCAACAGACGATCTGGTTCGTCGCCTGCTCGAAGAAATCCCAGAGCCGAGCGTTCCCAAATACGAATAAAGATATCTGCGATATTCGGGAATGCCTTTTCTGTCTGGTGGATCAGGACAGAGAGCGGTCTCCAGAGACGGAGTGGTCACCGGACAGCTTGTGGCTCGGGGCTGGAATTTTTTTCCGGCTCGACTCGAGGGCTATGCCAACCTTCCCAATGTTGGGGCACCAACATTCCCGACAGGAGGGCCGAAAGGGGACTGGCTTACCCGAAATAAATTCGTCCGGATTGATTGCAGTTTCAACTTAATCAGATTGCAAATCTGTACTAATAACGGTTAAAGTTTATAAGCGGTGCGAAAACTTTTGAAAATCCCATTTGGTTACGGCGGTCAGAACAGACCAACTGTGTCGGGGATTTATTGTCACCATGGAGTCGGATTTCTTGTCATTTCAGGGCTTCGGGCGGGATGCAGGCTGGAGACAGTTCTGGTTCGGTTGACATCCTGCAAGCCTCATTTCTTCATCCTGTTCATTTTCGTGCAGTTTCTGCAAAGCTGTTGGATATTCCATGGCTACCAATAAAAAGGACAAACAGTCGCGATCAGGTTCAGAAGAGACGTCTCGTGAACCGGACCTGCTTGAAGCGGGGAGACTCGGACGCTACGAGATCAAGAAGAAGCTCGGTGCAGGGGGAATGGGGGCGGTCTATCTGGCCCTTGATCCAAAATTGAATCGCCTGGTGGCGTTGAAAATCCTGCCTCCAGACAAAGCGGAGAACGCGACACTTGTCAAACGCTTCCAGGCGGAAGCCCAGGCCGTTGCCCAATTGAAGCACGAGAACATCGTCCAGATTTATGATTCCGGCGAATTGGACGGCTACATGTATATCGCGCTGGAGTATGTCGAAGGAACCGACGTACAACGCCTGATCAGAAAACGGAACCGTCTGCCGGTTCGGCGGGCCACGGAAATTATCAAGCAGGTGACTCTCGCGTTGAAACATGCTTCCGAGGCGGGAATCGTTCATCGGGACATCAAGCCGGCCAATCTGTTGATTACCCAAAAGGGGATCGTCAAGCTGACCGATCTGGGGTTGGCACGCGCATTGGATGATGAAGAAACCTCGATCACGCGGGACGGAACAACCGTTGGCACCGTCGATTACATGTCGCCAGAGCAGGGACGCAGCAGTAAAGCGGCCGATATTCGAAGCGACCTCTATTCACTCGGATGCACCTGGTACCACATGTTGACCGGTTCCCCTCCCTATCCGGAAGGGAGCATCACCAACAAATTGCACGCACACGCAACGGCACCGATACCCGATCCCCGTGCGATCAACGAAGCGATCCCGGAATCGATCGTGGGGGTCATCACCAGATTGATGGCGAAAAAACCGATCGACCGTTATCAATCGGCTCAGGAGTTGCTCGATGATCTGGAAGCGGTCAAGAAAAACAGTCGCAGTGAAGTGAGCGCGACAGACCTGGCGGCTTTGGCATCCCCCGATGCAATCGAAGAGGACGAATTCGAGGACGCCCATCGTCCTGCGACTCTCCCGCAAAGAAGCAAGAGGGAAAAATCGGGCCCCTCTTCCGAACAGTCGGGCAGCAGTTCGAAAGGAAAACGCAACAAAAGAGCAAACTCGACTGCTTCGAAGTCGAACAGGGAGGGGCCTGCTCCAGGTTCGTTGCCCCCCAGAGAACGAAAAAAACTTTCCGACGTTGAAGATGGGCAGGGGAGCCGATTCAATTCGACACCTCTAATCGTCGCAGGAATTGCCCTGCTTGCTTTTGCTTTTGTCGGGCTGTTGTACTCCGTTATTTCCGGTTTCGGGGGAGCCATCGACAACAACGGATCGGGTAATGTCGATTTGGTCTCCCTGGTTGAAGAAAGGCAGAAGGCCAGAGAGGAAGAAGCCGAACAGGCGAAGCAGAAAGAACAGGGGAGCGACCAGCACTCGTCTGCTCAACAGCGAGATTCCGAACCGAAAACGAATCGGTCGAACCCTGTCGCGTCCGATCCAACCGTAACTCATACTCCAACGGGAGCAAAAACGGAGTCAGAGACCGGTTCTGTTCCCAGAGGGCCGCAA
>JALWSL010000641.1 GCA_027080405.1 Planctomycetaceae bacterium | reverse complement strand
ATTCAAGGCAGGAATAATCAACACGACCTCCGAGAGATCAACACTCATCGAACTGCCAACCCCTCCCGGTTGTAGAAATTACAAGAGATGACTTCATTTTCACGTTGAGGAGCAGTTTTTACAACCGGGCACCTGTTCGAAAGAACACTTTTGATAAAGCGATATTGCGTCAAAACGCCATAACCTGTTAAATATCCGCCTCTTGCCAGGAAGGCAAGGTGGTTTTCATGAAAACGACTGGTCTAGGACGGGCTTTATGAGATTAACTGCCGGTGAAATTGCTGAATTTCTTTCTGGGACGCTCCACGGGGATGGCAATACGAGCGTGGATGATGTTTGCTCTTTAGGTCGATCCCGCGAGGGTAAGATCAGTTTTCTTTCGGACCGGCGTAATGTGAAAGAGCTGGAAGGAACCACAGCCAGTATCGTCCTGGTCCCCGAACAGTGTGACCTTGGCGATGTCACTTCGAAAATAGAAACATTCATCGAAGTTCCTGACCCCTCTGCTGCCATTTTCAAACTGCTGGCTCGCTTTCGCGAACATCACAACTACCATGTTTCGGGGATCGAGCCGACCGCGGTAATCGATGAATCTGCTTCTCTTGGAGAGGGCGTCAGTGTGGGGGCTCATGCGCGCATTGCCGCAGGATGCAAAATTGGAGACAACTGTGAAATCCACGGCGGCGTCTCTCTCGCCCCGGGAGTCGTGCTCGGAAACAACGTAATCGTGCATCCGAATGCTGTCATTTACGGCGGCTGCCAGATCGGTGATCGAGTCATCATTCACGCCGGAGCAGTCATCGGAGCGGATGGCTTCGGTTACCGTTTTTCGCAAGGCTCTTACCAGAAAATACAGCATTATGGTGTTGTCGTGATCGAAGACGATGTCGAAATCGGTGCCTGTACGACGATTGATCGAGGCATGATTGATGACACGGTCATCCGTCGGGGCACAAAAATCGATAATCAGGTCATGATCGGCCACAATTGCGATATCGGGCCGAACAACATTCTCGTCTCGCAAGTGGGACTGGCCGGTTCCGTCACCACGGGTGAAAACTGTCGCTTTGGTGGCCATGTCGGGATTGCCGATCATATCAATGTCGGGAAGAACAGTTCCCTTCTCGCCAAGACGGGAGTATTTCGGGATATTGCAGATGATTCCGTTCTGGGAGGCATCCCGGCGATGCCACTGGATGAACAGAAAAGAATCTGGATGTCTCAAATAAAACTTCCGGACTTGCGACAGACCGTTCGGAAACTGCAGAAACAGGTCACCGCAATGGAAAAACAGATTGCCGGAGAACCAGACCAGAAAGAAGCCGCGTGAATCCCCACCAGGTTTTTCATGCTGTTTCTCGATGAACCGGAAACCTGCAACCATTCATAACCGTGTACAATGGCTGATATCATTCCTTTGAAAGATTATCTCGAAAAACCTCCGGCGAAACCGCGCGGAAGCCGAGTCGGGCTGCTTGCAGGTGCCGGCCGGTTTCCCATGGTCTTTGCGGAAACGGCCCGTCAGGCCGGTTTGAAAGTTTGCGGGATGGGCGTTATCGGGATGGCCGATGAAGATTTGCCATCACTTTGCGACCGTTTTGCTCCGGTGCCGCTTGCCAAAATTGGTCGGGCAATCCGCTGGTTCAAGAAACAGAAGATCGACCAGATCGTGATGGCCGGGAAAATTGAAAAAACGGTTCTGTTCCAATCAAAGCGGATCTGGAGATTGTTGCCCGACTGGCGCACCATCCACATGTGGGTGCAATATACCCGCGAGAACAAAAAAGACGATACCTTGTTGCTCGCGGTCATTCGTGAGTTTGAACGTGATAACATTCACTTTGTTTCCGCCCTCGATTTTTGTCCGGAGTTACTCGTGCAACACGGCTTTTTAACTCAACGTAAACCGACTTCGTCTCAGTGGAAAGATATCTGTTTCGGTTGGGAAATGGCAAAAGAAATCGGTCGGCTCGATATTGGTCAGACTGTCGTTGTCAACGATACCGCCGTGATTGCCGTCGAGGCGATCGAGGGAACGGATCAGGCCATCCTGCGGGCTGGCGAACTTTGTAAACGTGGCGGGTTCACCGTCGTTAAAGTAGCCAAACCGCAGCAGGATCCCCGATTCGATGTCCCGACAATCGGAGTGCAGACACTCCGTTCGATGCATGAAGCAGGAGGACGCGTTTTGGCCGTTGAAGCAGGCCAGACGATTATTCTGGACAACGATGAAGTCATCGAATTGGCGAACAAACTCGGAATCGCCGTCGTTTCGCTTAACGCCGAAGAAGTAAAACTGCGCGTCGCATGCTGACTTGAACACGCCAGATCACGCAGGTTGCGCTGCAGGCAGCAACCAACGTGCGATTCACCACTCATTGTGCCAACCCCTTCAATCCCCGGATATAACTTGAATCCGTGGAACGGGGCGTTTAGGATGCTCTTATCGGACGCGCCCGGAAAACGTTTTTCTGTGAACAGAAAACGCTTTCCGATTGGCCGTGCTGTTTACCCCATCTGCGGTCTGTCCATCGAGAAAATCAAACGCTGCCGGTCTTTCTGCCCGGGACGTGTTTCAATATCTCTGGATGGCACAACCCGGCTAACGGGGGGGATGGTGCGGTGGTGCGATCGTGGTGCATGTCGCGATGAAAGCTCAAAAAAGACTCGCAGGACGAGCCCATTGAGCGAGAACGTCTTCCCGATAGGCCTGACCTCTGAAAAGGAAACGAGTCATGAAATACCGCCATCTGCTTCCTGCGTTTTCGGCACTACTGGTTCTGGAATTGACTGCCTCTGCCTGCCTGTTCGCGCAAGGTAACCTCGAGTTGAAAACAGGGGTTGTCAAGGAAATCACCAAAAAAGGTCGTTTGACCAAAATGACGATCGAAGACGACCAGGGCGGGGGATACGAGATTTCATTGACACCGAAAGTTGATTTTCAAATCCTTGCCCCGGGCGATAAAGGGTTCATCGCCAAAGGAGCCTATATTCAAGGGGAAGGTGTGATGACGAATAAACGGATCTATCTTTCTGCCGTAACCGTTTTCGTGCCACTATCCGGTAAAAAGGTCTCAAGAAGAGGCGGAATCCAAAAAGCCCCAGCACAGGCCGGGAGAAGTTTGAATTCTTACCTTGTCGCCGGAACGATCGCAGCACACCAACCGGACGAAGATTATCCAGACTACGAATTGGTCGCTCTGAGAGAAGCGCCCCGTGGCCCCTATCTGATGCTGGAAAAAAATGTAAAGATCACGGTTTCAACAACGGATACTTCTATCCTGCCGGAAAATGCAAAAATCAGGATGCAGGTCATTCCGCTGAGAAGTGGAAAATTCACCTTGAAAAAGGCGACCATTACCC
>JALWSL010000640.1 GCA_027080405.1 Planctomycetaceae bacterium | reverse complement strand
CCTCTCCATGGTGAATATAGGGTAGATGGGAAGTATGGGGGAATGAGATTCAGCTATCGTCTGATCACAGTTCTTGTTTCCCTTGCTGCAACTGGCTGTCTGGTTCCAGCGAGGCAGTATCATGCTGCGCAGACGCAGAGCAAGTTGGATATTGGCTGTGAAAATCCCGCTGATGCTTCCTCGGTCAATTCCCTCAAGAATGATAATCCTGAGGGAACCGATTCAGTTATTCTTTCATCGCATCATGTAGGTTCTGATATCGCTCCTTCTCCTGTGGGTCAAACAGGACGAGAGCAGATAGAACAGATTGAAGATCGGCAGTCGGGCAGACCGTTGAAGCCGAGCGAGACAGAACAGAGTGCGACGGCAGATTTGAAAACCGTGCCCCATCAGGAGGAAAAGTTGGGGCCGAATTTTCCTGACCCGATGACGGTAAAGACGCCGGAGGAGCCACATCTGCTGTTTGAGAATGCAACTGACCAATTAGAAAACAGGGATCCTCCGCGAGAAGGGTTGGGCAATCAGGACGGAAATACGGAGGAACTGCTTGAATCGATCCCCCTGCCTGATTCCGGTGCGGTGCCGGTTCTCCGTCTGGTGGATGTATTGAATTCTGTCTACGCGTCGTATCCGTTACTGCAATCGGCGCTGCTTTCTCGAACCGTCGCCGACGGAGAACTTCTTTCCACTCAAGGTGCGTTTGATCTCAAACTGAAAGGGGGCGGAACAAGCGGTCCTTTGGGTTATTATAAAACAAACCGCTATGGAGTTGGGGCGAGTCAGCCGTTATTTTCCGGAGGCGAAATATTTGGGGGATATAAAGTTGGTCATGGCAATTTCCAGCCATGGTTCAAGGAACGCCAAACGGATAACGGCGGGGAATTCAGCGCAGGTATTTCTGTTCCGCTTTCGCAGAATCGATCTATTGACAGTCGTCGTGCGGCCCAATATCGGGCAACTTTCGGACGCGAAGCGGTCGAACCTGAAATTCAGACACAGATTATCAGCTTTATCTGGGATTCCACATACGCCTATTGGACATGGGTTGCAGCAGGACAGAATTATAAAATTGCCCAAAGGCTGCTGGAAATTGCCCAACAGCGTAATGAAGGTTTGAAGACAAGGGTTGAACGTGGGGATCTATCAGCGATTGAATTGACCGATAACGCGCGATTGATTGTTTCCCGCGAAACGGCATTGATCGATGCCAGGCGAAAGCTTCAACAATCGGCGATCAAGCTTTCGCTTTTTTTACGAACTCCCGATGGGCGTTGCATCGTTCCGAGCGAGGATCAGTTGCCTGATCTGTTTCCCGAAGCGGACCCACTCGATCCGGAACAAATGGAAAATGATATTCACCTGGCGATATCGAATCGTCCGGAACTGGTTTCGTTGGAATTGTTGCGGAAGCAGTACAAGGTTGATCTGGCTCAGGCTCAGAATATGTATCTGCCTTCGGTGGACGCCTCATTATTTGCTTCCAAGGATGTGGGGGCAGCTTCGAGTGCAAAGCGGGATAAAACTCCCTTCGAACTGGAAGCCTCGTTACAGGTCAGTGTTCCGTTGCAGCGTCGCAAGGCACTCGGAAAGATCCGGGCAATTGAGGGCAAGCTGGCCCGTCTGTCGGTAAAAATTGACTTTACCCGGGATAAAATCAGAACGGACGTTCAAAACGTCTATGCGGCTTTGCTGGCTGCGTTCAACCGGATCAAGCGGGCCAGGGAAAATCTCGAACTGGCTCGAACAATGGAGCAGGCGGAACGACGCAAATTCGAGTTGGGAGAAAGCAACCTGCTGCTGGTCAATCTGCGGGAGGTCGCAACAGCCAAGGCTGCCAGGGAACTGTTGCAGGCACAATTGGATTACTTCAAGGCTCGGGCGGATTACCACGCTGCGCTGGCCTTTACTGATACTCCGGAAAGTACACTGTGATGGACGGGCAACACCCAGAGAGCAATCAACAAATTGCAGACCTGCTGGAATGGCTGGCCGAGGAATGTGGTGTTTCCGTCGATCGGCTTGCAAACAAGCGGGCTGTTCAGGAAGTACAACGCTTCTGGCCCGGCAGTGAGCGGGAACGCTGGTGGAAATGGCTGACTGAAGCAGGTAACAGCCTGGGCTTAAGAGCCAGAGTGATTGAAATATCCTTCAGGCAGGCTTTGGAGCTGATCCGTGAAAAAACGCTGGCTGTACATATTCCCGGAGTCGAACACCCCTGGCTTCTGATTCACAAGCAGCGACGTCACAAGTTTCATATCGTTACTGCGCGAACGGGCCGACAGGGCCGCTGGGTGACGCGAGCCCAACTGGCGGACATGATCGGCAATCCTCCTTTGGACAGGCCCTTGAGGTGGGTTGTTGTTGAACCGGCCGTTACCTGCCAGCCAATAGATGCGGATTCCTCCCGGACGCCGGATCAGGTACCGGATCCTCTGACACGTTTTGGAACGCTTCTCAGTGCAGAGCATCTGGATATTCGCATTATCCTGGTTTTCACATTATTTGTCGGGGTGGTGTCGCTGGCCGTTCCGCTGGCTGTAGAATCGTTGGTTTCGACTGTTGCTTTTGGCCGTTCATTCAAGCCGATCGTTGTTCTGTCGATCATTCTGTTTGCCTTTCTTGCTTTTTCGGCCATTGTTCAGGCTGTAGAAAAATATGTTGTTGAACTGATTCAGCGTCGACTGTTTGTGCGTATTGCGGGTGATCTGTCGTATCGAATACCTCGTGTTCGCCAGAGTGCTTTTCATGGACGGGATGGCACGGAACTGGTGAATCGCTTCTTCGATGTGGTGACAGTTCAGAAAGTGGTCGCGTCGTTATTGGTGGATGCCCTGAGTTTGATGATGGTGACGATCACGGGGATGGTTGTGCTGGCGTTATTCCATCCACTGCTTCTGGCCCTCGAACTGGTTCTGTTGGGACTGGTGCTGTTCATGCTGTTCGTCCTGGGACGCGGCGGCGTTAAAACCAGTATCAAGGAATCGAAAATCAAGTACGCGATGGCTGCCTGGCTCGAAGCACTGGCCCGCTGCTCGAAGGCACTGAAGCATGAGGGAGGGAACGAATTCGCCATCGAACGTGCTGATTATATTGCCAAGCAGTATCTGACCGCGAGGGAAAACCATTTTCGGGTTCTGTTTCGTCAAATCATTTTCAATCTTGGACTTTATGCGGTGAGCAATGCCGTGTTACTTGGAGCCGGCGGTTTTCTGGTGATTAACGGGCAACTTTCGTTGGGGCAACTCGTTGCTGCCGAGTTGATCGTGACCATCATTCTGGGTTCGGTCACGAAAATGCTCAAACATGTGGAAGACTTCTATGATCTGATGGCTTCCGTTGACAAGTTGGGCACGTTGTTCGATCTC
>JALWSL010000639.1 GCA_027080405.1 Planctomycetaceae bacterium | reverse complement strand
GCGGGCAACGTTTGCCTGGCCGGCGACACACTTCCCCGCCGCACGGCCCTTGACGACTACATTCAAAAACCGGGCGACAGCTACTCCTGGAAGGTCGTCAGTACCCAGTCCGCCGGCGGCATGAAGTCGGTCGTCGTCGACATGGTCTCCCAGACGTGGCGGACGAAAGCGGACGTCGACCGGCCCGTGTGGCAGCACTGGGTGACACTGGCGATTCCGGAAAAGGTGAGCTCGGACATTGGACTTTTGTTGATCGGCGGCGGACGTAACGGCGGCGACCCTCCGCGTGGAGCCAACGAGCGAATCCTGAGAATCGCCCAGGCGACCGGGACGGTGGTTGTCGAACTCAAGATGGTTCCCAACCAGCCGCTTGTGTTCCACAACGACGGCAAGGGGCAGAAAAAACGTGAACACGTTGGTCTGGTCGACAAGGCGCTCGACAGTCTGGTCAACAACGTAGCCGACCGCACGGTTGAAGAAATGAAAGCAAGAATATGAAACGTACCTATCACGGATGTGAAATTGAAAGCACGTTGGAGAAGAAATCCGTCAAGGGTTCCGACGGCTGGTCGCACACAGTTCGATTTAACGGCGTTTCGATCGGCAAGGCGATCACGTTGGGGGAAGCCATTCGTATTGCCAGGAATCACACACCGGACACAAAGCCGGACACAACAACTGTCTCGAAAGAAAAGGCGAATAAATAATGAGCCAGGGATCACAAGCACTCATGTTGATGGATACGTCATCTACGTTTTCCACTTCGAGTGAACCGTATGCCTTCTTGACGGAATCACTCAAGCAGACTGTCGAACTAGATATCGACGAGTCCATTCGGGGAACACGTTCACGTTCCAAGGAGAGAACAGGGGTTGCTTCAAAAAAAGTCGGCGGTTCAATATCGATGCGTCCTTCGCCGGCAGAGTTGGACAAGCTGCTCCCTCGCATTCTGGGGGCTCCGGAATCGGTTGATACATTCGCCCTCGCCGAATCATTACCGGAATTCTGGATTTACATTCAGCGCGATATCGAAAAATACATGTATCACAACTGCAAAGTCGGCACGGCCACATTCAGCGGTTCTGAAGGGCAGGCAGTGAAGCTCGATCTCGATATTTTCGGGAAAACACGCACCAAGGCCGGAACCTTTCCTTCGGTTGCACTGGATACAGACAACTTCTACTCGTTCCATCAGGGCGTTCTGACCGTCAATTCTGTGACATACAACTTCAAATCGTTCAACTTGAAGATTGACAACCTGATGGAGGTCCTGTTTGAGAATTCCGTCACCGCAACGACCGTGGAGGCGACAGACAGGATTATCACTCTGTCCTGTGACCTGCCATATAACACAGCAGCCAATACGCTGCAGGATGCCATTGATAATGGCGAAAAGGTCTCAGGCTCACTGGTTTTCACCAACGGCGGACAATCGCTCACGTTCACCTTCCCGGCTTTGATCAATTCTGATGAAGACCCGGTTGTCGGCGGACGTGGAAAGATTCGTTATCCGATCAATCTGCAGGCGTTGCAGAGCGGATCATCCAAGGAACTTGTCGTAACACACGACTCAGTAGCGTAAGGAAAAAAATGAATAACGGCAGAAAGTATCAAACCGGTTACATTCCCGACGGGTACACGCTGGACGGCTTTATTGACGAGGTACGGGGACAACACCCGACCCTGTCATTCAAGTATCGTCCGATCCGTTCACAGGATCGGGCAGTTATACAGGATCGTATCCAGAAGGCGATGCCCTCGAAGGCCGAGGAAATCAAGGCAGCAGCCATTGCCAGTTCAGTGATCGAGTGGGACCTGGAAACACCGGATGGCGAGCCTGTACCGCTGGAAACGCAGGAAATCCTCAAATGCCAACCGGCACTGACGGATTCACTCTATCTGATTGTCGCCGGCTTTGCCCCAACAGGTATCAACCCGGAATGGAACAAGGCAGAGCGCGATCAGGTAGCCGATGACGAACTTGAAAAGGCTCTTGGCGGAATCAACGCCAATGAGGAGAACGCGGTAAAAAACTGATCGAGGGGATGCAGCTCATGATTGCTCATCCCCTGGTGGCCTATCGTGATTGCTCTCATTGTCAGTTGTATCACTACAACGAGGAGACAGGAAAACCCTACGAGGGGCGGGCTGGTGGACTGGCAAAAAGGCACCTGGGATGCCCGCCACCTTGTAGGACTCACACAGGATGTCCGAAAGGGACTCCGGAGGAATCCAAAGAATTAAGCCTGAGGAACTGTTTCGCACTGGATCATTACCGAGAGTGCAAGGCAACCGGGCTGTTCCCTGATGATCCTATCGTCAAACGTAATGCGAAAATCATTTCCGAACTCATGAAGCACCCGGAAGAAAAACACCGAAACGAAGTCTCAGCATTACTGAAAGGGCTGATCTATGGCTGAGACAATTCGCGACGTCACCATCCGGATCGGGATCAAGCAGGAATCCGTCGTTCTGAAAGCTCCGGATATTCGGTTATTTCAAACGGCCATCCAGAAGCTGCAGGAGGATTTGTCGAAGACTCTGCGGGAAGCTTCGCAGATTACGGTTGAGGTGCCGGATTTTACTGAGGTGACAACTGGCGTCGGGGAAGTGACGACAGAAGTCGAAAAGACATCGGAGTCTGTCGACGATCTCGATAAACGCTTCAACGAAATGCTGGATGATGTCACCGAGGGGGCGGAGGAGACGGCCGACGCATTCGTTGATGCCCGGCGCGAGATGGAAAAGCAGCGTCAGGCGGTCAGTAAACTGAAATCGGAAGTTGTTGACTTTCGGATCAAGGCTGCCGAGGGATTCAAGACGGCAGGTGATGGGGCGTTCCAGCTGGCCCGTTCAATGGCGATCATGACCAGTAGTGGTGAAGACCTGCAAATCATGATCGAAAGGATTGCCGCGGTGCAAGCCGTATTTGATGCTCTACGAGGTTCGGTTGACCTTATCAAGGGGACAATTGAGGGGATGCGGGCGTTTCGTGCTGCATCAGCTGCAGCTGCAGCAGCACAGGAAACACTAGCAGTAGCGACCGCAGCCAGTGGAACGGCGGCCACAGGCGCTGCAGCCGGGTTCAGCTTGCTGAATAAGTCGATGGGGAAAATCGGCTTGATCATTACCGGCATAACCCTTGCCGTGGGAGCAGTAACGGCAGCGTATATGTACTTCCGGCAAGAGTCCAAAAAAGCAGGCGACGAAATACCGGAAGACCTGGATAAAATTGCCAAGGCCCAGAAGAAGCTGAATGAGGAGTTCAAGAAGCGACAGGAGGTCAACGACTATTTTCTGCAGCTGAAAAAAAACAAGTTCGTATTACAGACCAAAATTGATGAACTCAAAGTTTCTCGTGATCAACTCACAAT
>JALWSL010000638.1 GCA_027080405.1 Planctomycetaceae bacterium | reverse complement strand
AAGGTTCGTGAACTCGGCTATGAAAGTTCCTTCGTCTACACCGATGAGGGACAGCTGATCGGGCATTTGATTATCGGTATTGAAATGCTCAACGAAAAAATCCGGCAACTGCAACAGCAGGGAGACTCGATCGATGAAGAAACCATTTTGCGATTGAAACATATGATCGCGTCGCATCATGGCAGTTACGAATTCGGCAGCCCCAAACTCCCGATGACTCCCGAGGCAATCGCCCTTCACCACCTCGATAATCTCGATGCGAAAGTCAACGAATATACGGCGATTATCGAAGCCGACCCCAATAAAAAATCCCACTGGACCCCCTACAATCCAAGAACAGACCGAAAGCTGTTCAAAGGAAGTTCCGAAGCATAGGATCGTTTTTCGAGCCCGTAACTCTCCGGATTCAGGTAACATTCCATCAGAAGAATCTCTTTCGTGTGAACGTGATCCGCAACAGCGGGTTCTCCATCCATGATGAAAACAAGCAATTCCAGCAATGCCGACCTGAATGGTGTCAAAATCCACGATACATTCGCGGAAGCGTTCGGGGTTACCGGCACGCGTTTGATTATTACGGCGGTCTCCACCGAATGGGCGAAGATTGCGGCTCAGGAATTGACAGGCTACGGCACCAGTGTTATCGCCTGTGACGCGGAAGCCGCCGTCGAACAGGTTCTGTCGCAGGAAGAAACACCGGACGGACGCCCCGGCATTGCCGTGATGCTGTTCGCCTTCAATCGGGAGTCACTCGGCAAAGCGGTTGTCAAACGTGTCGGGCAAACAGTTTTAACCTGCCCAACAACGGCGTTGTATAATGGGGTGAAAGAGTGTCCTGAGGAAAAAATGTTGCCTCTCGGAAGGCAGTTACGTTTTTTCGGCGATGGATTCCAATCCTCAAAAATGATCGGGCCGGAGCGATTCTGGCGGATTCCGGTTATGGATGGCGAGTTCGTCTGCGCCGATTCGGTTGGCTCGTTCCGGGGAATCGCGGGAGGAAATCTGCTGATTGGAGCAAAAACGACTTTGCAGGCATTGCAGGCAAGTGAAGCAACTGTATCCGAGATGAACCGGTGTCCCGGAATCATCACCCCTTTTCCTGGCGGAATCGTCCGCAGCGGAAGTAAAGTCGGTTCAATCTACAAGGGCCTGGTTGCCAGTACGAATGATGCCCATTGTCCGACACTCAAAGCCCGTTGCCAATCGCATCTACTTCCTGAAACAACCGCGATGTATGAAATCGTCATCGACGGCGAATGCGAACAGGCAATCTCGTCAGGGATAAAATTGGGACTTCGGGCTGCCTGTCAGATGCCGGGAGTCACGGAAATCTCTGCGGGCAACTACGGCGGAAAACTTGGCAAGCATCATTTCCATTTGCATCAGCTACTCGAAGAATCGTAAGCTCCAGGCGAACGTGAGGGGAAATCTCCCCTGGAATTGGAAAACTCCTGTCACATTGCAAGCAAATGACATTGCAGACAAACAGTGATATCAATACAAAACCGACCATGAACACTTTAGCCGCATCAGATTCTCCCGAAGAAATCGAGCCGACCCGGAACGAAAAAATCGCGGTCTGGCTGTTGCTGGCGCTGTTGGGAGGGCTTCTCCTGGCAAAACTGGGAACATCCGAACCGTTGCGAAGCGCCAATGATCGTTCCCGCTGGTGCACTGTCCGCTCGCTTGTCGATCGTGGAACGTATCAGATCGACGAAGTCATCAACTACCGCGGTTGGGACACAATTGACAAAGTCCGTCATGATGGGCACTTCTATTCCACCAAGCCGCCCCTGTTCCCGACAATGATCGCCGGTTTGTACTGGACGATCAAGAACACAACCGGCCTGACAATCTCCAGAGATACCGAAACGGTTTCAAGAATCATTCTGTTTCTTGTCAACCTGGTTCCCTTCCTGATCGCGATGTATTGTTTCTGGGGAATATTGATCGCTGCACGGTTTACCGTGCCGGTTCGATTAATCACACTCGGTCTGGCTGCGTTCACCACAATGCTCGTTCCTTTTCTCACCGTGTTGAATAATCATACCGTCGGGGCAACATCGCTCGTTTTTGCACTTTATGCCGCGGTGAAAATTTTCGAAGGCTCACAAAACAAACCTGCTTCGCCAAACCGAACCGTTTCTGGCAGGAACAGCCTGTTTGTTCTGTGTGGTTTTTTCGCAGCTTTTACGTGTTGCAACGAATTGCCGGCTGCTTTATTCGGATTGGCTATTTTTCTGGTTCTGCTTCGCTTCGACTTCAAAAGAACGTGGCTGTTCTTCGTCCCGGCGGCGCTTATCCCACTTATTGGCTTTTTTGTCACCAACTATCTCGCAACCGGCGGATGGAAGCCTTTCTACATGTTTTACGGGACGGAAAAATACGTTTACGAACATCTCGGCGTTCCGAGTTACTGGTCTGATCCACGCGGCGTCGATAAAGCACGCGATTCCGTGCCGGCTTACATTTTCCATTGTCTCATCGGACATCATGGCGTTTTTTCACTGAGCCCCATCCTGTTCCTGATGTTTCCGGGCTATTGGTCTGGCACACGCAACAATAACCGGAATCTGCGAATCATCCACCTGATGGGCATCCTGCTGACGGTTGCCATCTTCGCTTTCTACTGGAAGCGAACTGAAAACTACAACTACGGCGGCGTCAGTGTGGCGCTGCGTTGGGTGTTGTGGCTGACTCCGTTCTGGCTACTGGCGATTGCGGAAACGGTAGAAGTTTTTCGACATCGCCGCTGGTTGCCGGCTGTGATTATTCTCCTGGGCATTCCATCGATCTATTCCGCCTGGGGGCCGTGGCAATCTCCCTGGCAACAGCCGTGGATTTACAACGCGATGCGAATTCAAGGATGGATCGACTATTCCGATCCCGTTCAAAAATTCGAACATCCAATCCACACCTGGTTCAGCAGATTACCCGATTCTCCTGAAAAAGATGACGATTACTGGATAGAATTCTCCGACGGGATCTCGAAAACGCTCCGTTTGGAAGATGCAGGACCAACCAAAACAGACGGCAAACAGGCCAGGATTATCCTGATTCAGCAGTACGACAGGAAAGGACGATCAATACGCAAGCAGCGTTTGACACTTGACGTGGACAAATTCAATTCCGGAAAAACGCCCAACGAGATTTTGCTCAACTGGACCGACACGTCTGCCGAGAGTACGCGCAACGAGCAACTTGCGTTTCTGCACGGGCTGCCCGGAAACCGCGCTTTTCGCGAAGGTCGCCCCCGCTACCTGTTTCACCCATCAAGAAAAAACGCTTTCAAGTGTCAACTTGCAGCAACACGATTGATCGACAAAAAAAGAGGAACAGAAACCCGCTGCGATCTTTGGCTTTGTAACGAACTCCCCTTCGGCGTTTACCGCAAGCAACTTT
>JALWSL010000637.1 GCA_027080405.1 Planctomycetaceae bacterium | reverse complement strand
TGCCTTATAGCGCGAAAAAGCAGTTATGGAGGGTAAATCGCACAGCAAAAAGGCCGCTCCGGGGATACTTGGAGCGGCCTTCTCTTGGCAAGTCAATTGTCAATTGCCAGACTAGAAAACAATCTTGGCGCCAGCTACGAGAACGTCGTGATCATCAACTGTACCTGCGACACCCAAAGTGCGATCCAGATCGAAGGTGTAGTGACGATAGCCGACATAAAGCTGCATGGCTGCGGCATCGATATGCTGAATTGCACCCAGCCCCCACATGGTTCCATCATCGCTCAGACCGGCAGAATTTTCATAACCCTGGTGGTCTGAATACTGACCGTAAAGGGTTGTTTTGCCCAGAGAAACGAATTTCTGTGTGATACCTGCAGATACTGACCATTCATCACGATTTTCGTCTTTCGTGGCGGGAGCAACATAATCCTTCTCACGATAGGAGTAGGAGAAATCCGCCCACAGGCCGGTTGGGGTATGCATTACCGCAATAGAACCACCCCATGACCGCGTTTCCGCAACCGCTGGCGTTTTGCTCTGCTCGGTATTGACCAGATAGCCGACGCCGGCAGCGACGCGAAGATCACCAAGCTGGTTGGCATAGCGCAATGCGACATCCCACATATCGTCTTCACCCCAGGAGGCTGAGGCCTTGAAGCCGGCGATGGTTGGCGAGTCATAGCGAACGATGTCGCCATCATCACCAGTTTGTTCGCCGAAGAACACGCTGCCCTGTGTTTTGCCGGTCGGGGCACCAGCAGTGGTGTAAATACCAATATTGCTGCCCATCAAGAAGCCATTATGATAGCCAGGCGCATTGATGCCGCCCAGATCGATTTCAGCAATATCATCCGATGCCTGGTCCATTGTGCCAACAGTGATACGGCCCAGTGATTTACTGTCCAGATACCAGAATGCCTTGCGCACGGCGACGCGCTCACCGGATGTTTTGACGGCACCACCAGCAAGATCGTCATTGTTTTCGGTTACAGCCAGCGAACGAGCCGAATAGACACCAAGCTCAATGCGGAAACCTGCTTTCAGATCGGAGTTGATCGAGGCGCCGCCAGTCATGCGGAAACGTGTTGATGAGTTACCATTGTCGATCACATAGGCATTGCTTTCATAGCCATTGTCCCAGAACATGACAGCACGATTGACATGGCCGGACAGTTTCAGGCTTACTTTACGGTTGCCTTTGCGAACCGTTGTTGCTTCGAGTTCCGCGATGCGCTCTTCCAGGTCTGCACAGCAGTCCCCCCCCAGATCGGCCGCATATGCCGGGACTGCACCCAGCACGGCAACCAAACAGGTCGCGCTAAGAATTGAAGTTATTTTTTGCATTTTGTATTGCTCCGGTTTTTTAATCTTTTCAGATCCGATATTCGACGTGCATCAGCCCCCTGCTGATGCTTGGGTGCAGCTCTATGCAGAACCGACTATTCCCGATGTTTGTTTTCAGTTCGCTTTCAGCGGTGGTGCACAATCCACACAGTGTTGCTTCACCAAAGGTTGGCCCACACCTCCCAATGGTTCAGAAAATGCCGCGAATACTGGGGTTTTATCGGTTTCAACTGCAAAACGCCCTTTGCCGAAAAAGTGGCTGATGCAGCGGCGACACAGTTATTTCATGGGAGAGGCGGACTGGATGTTCAAATCCATGTCGGTCAAATCATTCGCGGCGATTACCGAACCTGGCGCAGCGGTGATGCGGCACGCCGCTTGAGCGACAGCCCATTCAGTCACAGCCCATTTGCTGACTTTTTGCGACAGGCGAATTTGCGACAGGCAGGTTCATGCAACCGCGTTCTTATACGTGGCCGGAAAACGCTCTAAGACTGAAAATATTGTCGTGACTGAAAAAATTTATATCAACTGGTGGATTCAAGGTTTCGCGTTGCTATGCGATAACCGGCCCCCCTGACAGTATGGATTTTCAAGTTCGGATGTGCGGTTTTCTTTCTGATCCTATGAACATAAATCTGAATTGCCGCCGGTCCGGCTTCATCATCGAAAGAATAGATGCGTGATGCTATGAATGCCTTGGAAACCGTCGCACCCTTGTTGCGCAGCAATACCTCCAGCACTGTACGCTCACGCGGTGTCAGTTCCAGCTCAAGACCATCCAGTGTCACAACACGGGTCATCTGATCGAGCTTGAGCGGCCCACATTCCAGGGCACGCAAGTCCTTACTGGTACTGTCGGTCTTCACGCGCGTGCTTAGACGAAGACGCAATTCGCGCGGCTTAATTGGCTTCAGGATAAAATCATGGGCGCCATAGTCCATGGCGGCCGACACCATATCAACCCCCGATGTACCGGCCAGCACCAACATCCAGATGTCCTTGCAATAGATCTGCAAGGTCCGCAGCGTTGACAGGATGTCACCGCTTTCCATGTCCAGATCGACAATGACAATATCAAACTGTTCGAATTTCAAGGCATCAACTGCGTCGGAAATGCTCCTGACACAATCTACCGTGAAATCCATATCGCGAAGAGCAATTCCAAGTATTGCTTGTAATTGCAGGCTGTCTTCTAAAAGCAGGGCGCGCATTGTATTAAGCCTCGGTTAGGAACAATCGAGCTGGTCGGCAAAGTTTGCCACGACCATTACCGATAGACTATGTACACATGAGCAATGTACCAATATAGAAAGGAAGCAACTCTACTAACAATGATGTGAACTGACGTGAAAACAACCAGAAAGCTTTCTGAATGCTTTCAGTAAATGTCATAAATCATAAAAAGAAGATGCGATTTTTACCAGATTTATTCCAAACCAAACAAAACGGCCCGCAAGTTAACTGTTGCGGGCCGCATTTGACCGAAGCGATTCGGATTATACTCAACCTGGCTCCTTGACGCCCTGGCTTTTAATCACCAGGCCATCGTCACCGGTTGTAATCATCACCTCATCGCCATCCTTTACTGACCCGGACAGGATGAGTTCTGCCAACGGATCCTGCACTTCCTTCTGGATGACGCGCTTCAAGGGTCTTGCCCCATAGGCCGGATCATAACCCTTATTGGCGAGCCACGCCTTGGCCCCATCGTCCAGCGTCAGCGTGATCTTGCGATCGCTCAGCAGCTTGTCGAGTCGTTCAAGCTGAATCTCAACAATGGCCGTCATCTGATCGCGTTTCAGCCGGTGGAACAGGATGATATCGTCAAGCCGGTTCAGGAATTCCGGCCTGAACGCGGATTTCAGCTCTCCCATGACCAGATCACGCACACTATTGACGTCGTCGTTCTCGCCCATATTGACCAGGAATTGCGACCCGATATTCGACGTCATTATGATCAGGGCGTTCTTGAAGTCGACCGTGCGTCCCTGACCATCGGTCAGCCGGCCATCATCCAGCACCTGCAGCAATACGTTAAACACATCGCCGTGGGCCTTCTCGATCT
>JALWSL010000636.1:9090-13193 GCA_027080405.1 Planctomycetaceae bacterium | reverse complement strand
CAATTTTTCATCCGTATTGCCGAAGCATTGGACTCGACCGGTGTCGATATTCTGGAAAACAACTTGAGCCGGACTGAACAGCATCGGATCGATCTGGTAGAAGTCGCTATTGGCGTCACGAAAAATCTGCTCAAACGGTTTTCCGTAATCTGCAGAAGAACACGCGGGGAGTTTCTGGCCGATCTGCTCAAGCGATTCGTCATCACCACGAACATACATCGTGACCTGCCCACCATACAGAATCGCGTCATTCGTGCGACCAATCGCGGCCAGCGTGTCGCTTGCAACGGGAGAGAGCGGAGCCATTCCGGTGGCGGAGACAACCCGACTAACATCAAATTCAAGTTCATGCAATTTGTGCAGAGCTGTTTCGATGGCGCGGGCATTAACCTGTAAACATCCTGCCAGGCTGGATGTCGGTGCAACGAGCAAGACAAGGTTCTGCGGCTCCACCTTTGCCTCGGCTGCAATTTTCCGCACGGTGAAGGAATCGGGCAGTTTGTCCGCTTCGAGAATACCTACAGCACATTGATGCTGTTCAGAATAGCCAAGCTGTTTGAAGATTTCCTCTCGCCCGGCATTAGCCCGCATCGGCCCAGAAGCCATCGCAAAGTAGCTTTCGGTTTTCACCTCCCAACCGGCGTATTGACTACATAAACAGGCCTGCACAGGAAAATCCGTTACTACATGAACCTTTGGCCATACTGTCGAGTCGATCTCGCCGTTCAAAATGGAAACTTTGGCCAATCCAGACAAACAAACGCGAGCGAGCAGAAGCCCTGCCGCCAATGTGCCTTCAGTTTGCACGCCAAAATCGACGATCCGGGCACCTGCCTCCAATCTGTCACAGACGATCTTCAGCTCATCCAGTTTGGGCAGTGACTGCTCAACCAATTCCCATGCCCGGTCATTTAATGCTCTAGCCATGAAAAGGTTATCGTTCAAATTGGATAAAATTTCAATTGAACACCGTTTCAGGTTATTCCTGCCAATTATGAAACAGTGTGCGGATTATCGGGATTACAATGAATGATTCCGTTATTGCCTGAAAAAAAACTGTTCCGCCAGAAAAAAGGTGTAGAAATTCCGCTCAATTCCGGCAACGATAGGTGCATGAAAGCGACGAGCATCAGTCATTGCCTGATTCATCAACTCCCGGAAACAGGCACCAGCCCCATCGGCTCTGTCTGTCCCCGGTGCAAGAGGCTGCTCTATACACAGCCTGCTTCGCTGGAGAACAGAGCCTATTGGGAGAGCCAACCCGGAGCCTACACACTGGATCGCCGCCCAATTTTCGTTTACACAAGATTCGGCGATAACTACAAAATCCGCTCTCTCGTCGAAGAACCTCTCGCTGACAAATAGACACATTCCGCCAGCTGTCGCGTAACTCACGGTGCCTTCATGGCAAACACTTCCGGATCGTGATCGAACAGCAGCCACCAGTTATGGTGTCGAATTTCGTTGAGCAGCTTCATCTTTTCTCTCCGGGTTTGAAGCATGTTTGTATCGTAAGACATACACCAGGCGACAGGGCGATGCGCTTTCGTCGCACAAACGTCCCCTGCAAAAACGGCTCCCTCATTTTCACATTTGATGTAGATCACCTGATGCCCCTGCGAATGTCCGCCTGTTTTTTTGACACGAATCCCCGGCAGAATTTGCTGGTCGCCGTCAACCAGACGCAGTTGCCCGGTCCGTGCAAGCGGCTCGAAGTCTTTTTTGTCGTAGGCCCCCTTGAGTTCTGGAAGATCAGCCATCGCCGTTTCCCACTCCTGCTGTTGTACCACATACTCCGCATTGGGGAAGGTAGCGACTAATTGCTGGTTTTCATCATAGCGCGTGCTTCCGCCAGCGTGATCGAAATGCAAGTGGGAAAGTATGACCAGGTCGATCTGCTCCGGTCGAATATCCTTTTTATCCAGATTAGTGATCAGTGGATCGGTTTGGGTGATGTCGTGGTGTTGACGAAAACGCTGTGTCAATTTCGTGCCGTAACCGGTGTCAACCAGAATCCGCTTCTGGCCGGTTTCGATCAGAAAGCAGTTGGTCTCCTGCAGAATTCGATTGTTTTTGTCAGGCGGAAAATGCCTTTCCCACAACAATCGGGGGACAACGCCGAACAACGTACCTCCATCAATTCGATACTGCCCTCCTGAAACCGGACGAATGACGAATGAACCAAGCGTGAGACTCTCATTTTGCCTCAAGGTTGGCGAATTATTTGCCTGAGGATTGGACGACACGCGAACACTCCGATATGCTGTAGGTTTTGGATTTGCCTTCCTGTTGTCCAGTGCCCACTCCGAATTGGACGCCGGGAAAGAAACAGACAATTTCCAGTTCCGCCGGCACGCGGCGCGAGCCCGTGCTCCGTTTTCTCTGACATACCGGGAGAAACAAACGTGGCATTCCGGAATTGAAATCGATCATCTTTCTCCGTTTGGGAATTGGGCAACGCAACAATGAAAAGCAGAATAAAAAAACTGAGTGTAAAACAGAATAAATTAATGACCGCCGATATTCGAGCAGAGGGATAATTTTCCTGAATCCTGAAACGAATCCCCATATTCCCGATGACGTTGCTGGTTCGATTCCCTCACTGGCCCCATTCCATCGCGGGATTATTGGACTGAAGTCTCCGTCGACTTGTCGATTTCGATCGACCGAACTGTACAGCGTACCCGAGATTCCAAAAACTGATAGTGAAAAGAAATTAATATGAAAGCATTGGCTGTTCATCCAGGAACCCCACACAGTTTACATCTTCGTGAGATCGCGAAACCAGAACTGGATTCGATCCCGAACGGTCGCGGCGTGTTGGTGAAAGTGCTCCAGGTTGGCGTTGACGCAACGGATCAGGAAATCAATGAGGCCCTGTACGGAAACGCTCCTGAAGGGGATGATTACCTGGTCATCGGGCATGAGGTTTTCGGACGTGTTGAAGAAGTTGGCAATGCCGTGACACATGTCAAACCGGGTGATTACGTCGCCTGCACGGTTCGGCGACCGGGAGGCTCAATTTACGACCATATCGGCCGATCAGATATCACCAGTGAAGAAGTGTATTACGAAAGAGGGATCAATCTGCTGCACGGGTATATGACCGAATACTTTGTCGATAGTGCGGATTTCATCGTCAAGTTTCCGGAATCGATGGTCAGAATTGGCGTTCTTTCCGAACCGGTCAGCGTGTGCGCCAAAGCGATCGAACAGGCCTACATCGCACAGCAGCGATTACAGGTTTGGGAACCGAAAAAAGCCTGGGTCATGGGAGCGGGACAAATTGGTTTACTGGCGACCATGATACTGAAGTTGAAGAACCTGGATGTTTGCACGATTGCCCGCTCCCCCGCAACCAACAATTTGAAGGCGGAAATTACGGAACAGTTCGGTGCCCATTACATCAGTACGCAAAACCGCTCGCTACAGGAAATCGCCCAGGAATACGGCCGGCCTGATCTGATCATCGAGGCAACCGGCAACAGTCGCATTGCTTTTGAGTGCATGAACACCCTGAATCTGAATGGCGCTCTCGTTCTGACCAGCGTGACAGGCGGTAGTCGGCGGACAGAAATTGAATCGGACAGAATCAATCTCGAATGGGTACTCGGCAACAAGCTGCTGCTCGGTTCGGTCAACGGAAATTTCCGTCACTTTCAGGATGGCATTGCAGCCTTGGCACTGGGTGAGGCGATGTACCCCCGAGTGATCGAGCGATTGTTGACGCATCCGATTGACGGAATGGATCACTACGATCAACTGATGCCATTACTGTCCGACTCTTCGGCGCTGAAAGTCTTTGTCAACATCGCACAAACCTGAAGCTGCTCCGCATGTTCTTCAGGAATGCACGACGTTGCCCAGGATGGGGTGATTGTGCCGAATATGGTGCGAAAGTGCCTTGCGGGCCGTCCGCCATTTCTTTTTCAGTAGCGATTCCAGAACTTCACGATGCTGATGGATCGCCTCCAAAGCGGCTGCGCGATCCTTGTCTTCCCATTTGAACAGGACGTAAAAATAGCGGGCGTGTCGCTCGAAAAAATCGTTGATATACGAATTTCCCGATGTTGCAATAATGTAGCTATGTAACGACTCGTCAA
>JALWSL010000636.1:0-9080 GCA_027080405.1 Planctomycetaceae bacterium | reverse complement strand
TTCCAGCGGAGCGTTCCGGGAAACAGGAAGCCGGTTGAGTTCAATTAATCTACGGAGCTCACCCGATTCGAGATGGGGACGGGCCAACTCGAGTGCTTTCAATTCAAGAACTTCACGCACTTCAAGGTAGGCCTGCAAATCTTCCTGACGAAACGGACGCAATCGCCAGCCCCGTCGCGGAATGTGATCGAGCATTCCCTGTCCCGCCAGGTGATGAAAAATATTACGAATGGCAGAACGGCTGATCCCATATTTTTCAGCCGTTGCTTCTTCTCGCAAGGAAATCGGCTCTCCCTCCAGAGAAAGCAGGACGAAATCATCCCGGATTTTTTTCAACAAGTCCTCTGGCTGCAAAGGAAAGGACGGGATTTTCTCCGGTTGCGATTGTTGGATTGATGAACTGTTTTCACTCCACGCAAGGTTTTCGCTCGGCACAAGACGCCGGTTCGCCCCCTTTTCCAGCAAGCCTTCCTCAATCAATTCAGAAACAGCCGTCCGCACTGGCGTAAAACTGACTTGATAAAATTCGGAGAGTGAACCGAGCGTCAACCGCACAGGCAATTTCTCCTTGGAACGCAATCGGGCAGACAGATCCTGTTTGATAAATTGGACAATAGACATTTCAAAATAAATTCACACAGAATTGCGGGCAATGAGACTGACCGACCTTTCTTGTCGAAAAAAGAATTGATCAAACATCTTGTACTTGATCTTGGCGACAATGTCAATTATATTGTCGCCAATAAAAAATATTCTTGTTCCAGTAAACAGAAGGAATTTGTTCTATGACTAACCAGTCAAAGGTGGCTACCTTCGGAAAAAATAGTCCTTCCGGGGCTTCACGTCGGGATTTTCTACAGGTTGCTGCGGGCGGGGCGACCGCGTTTGGTGGCATTGGAATGTTGGCACCGAATCTATTTGCCGCGGACTCCGCTCAGGCGAATCGCAAAATCAGAATGGGAGTTGTTGGTGGACGATTTGGTTTGGGGTTTTATTTCCATGAACATCCCAATTCTGTCGTCACCGGCGTAGCGGAGTTGCGTCCGGAACGGCTTGAGCGGCTCAGCAAAACCTATCACTGCGATAAAAAGTATGATTCAATGGAAATCATGCTCAAGGAAGCGAAAGATATCGATGCCGTCGGCATCTTCACCGAAGCGCCCAATCATGTGCGTCACAGCATCGCAGCGATGAAAGCGGGAAAAGATGTTTTGTGCGCAGTTCCTGCAGCAATGAATCTGGAGGAATGTCAACAGTTGATTGATGCCGTGAAATCAACCGGCAAAACCTTCATGATGGCCGAAACGAGTTACTGGCAGCAAAGTACGATCTCGGCTCGCAAGTTTTTTCAGGAGGGAAAATTCGGCGATCTGATCTATTGCGAATCGATGTATCAGCACGATGGGCTTGATTCCCTCTTTTTTGAGAATGGGAAAAAGACCTGGCGGCACGGTTTTCCCCCCATGCACTATCCGACACATTGCACCGCCCATTTAATTGGTGTGACCGGGCAGCGACTGACCGAAGTTGTGTGCCATGGCTGGGGGAATGATAACGAAATTCTGAAAACGAATGTTTACAACAATCCGTTCTGGGATGAAACCGCGATGTTCAAAACGAACACCGGCATGGGCTTTAATGTGCGGGTCTGGTGGCGAGGCGCACATCGTGGCGGTGAACGAGCCGAGTGGATTGGTGACGAGATGAGCTTCTACGGACATCACCCCAATGGACAGGGACCATTGATTATCCGAAAAGGAAATCAGACCGAAAAAGATGACGCCGGGTTTGTGAGAAACCTGCCCAAGTTCGAAAACTATAAACAACCGAACTGGTGGGCAACTGACATGCTCCCCAAGCCGCTACGCCACAACAGCGGACATCACGGCTCGCATACTTTCATCACGCATGAGTTTATCGACTCTCTAATCAAAGAACGGACTCCAGCCGTCGATGTCTACGAAGCAGTCGCATACACTGCCCCCGGCATCGTCGCCCATCAATCCGCCCTCAAAGGTGGCGAGTTGTTGAAGATTCCTGATTTCGGAAAAGCGTGCAATTAATAGGAGAAATGTTTGGTTATGTGTGCCACGGCTCACAGAGCCGTGGCACACACTGTTTAACTAATCAAGCCACTTCTGCCCTGCAAACCAATAAAAAGGAAGACCGAAAAAAAATGGATAGCAATCTCTACGACCAACCATTTTTTGATTCAGGTCATCAACTTTCCCGACGGGATGCGTTACGGCTAACTGGCGCAGGGGCTGCTTCGCTTCTTGGAGGGGTGACCCTGAACGTTGGTCAGGCGTATTGTGCCGAGAATAAAAAGAAAATTCGCCTTGCTGTTGTCGGCGGGCGATTCGGAGCCACATTTCACTGGCACGAACATCCCAATTGTGAAGTGACCGCAGTGACGGATCTTCGGCCGGAACGTCGCAAAAAACTCCAGCAGGTTTATCAATGCGATAACGTTTACGATTCGCTGGAAGAGATGATTGCAAAAGAAGATGAGATTGATGCTGTCGCAGTCTTTACGGAAGCGACCAACCATGTCAAGCATGCCAAAATGTGCTTTGAACGTGGCTGGCATGTTGTTTCTGCTGTTCCGGCCTGCTTCACTCTCGAAGAGGCTGCAACGCTGAAGGAAGTTGTCGAAAAAACCGGGCTGACCTACATGATGGCTGAAACCAGCTACTATCGCCCCGAAGCCATTTTTGCACGCGAGTTATTCCGCAAAGGAACCTTGGGAAGGCTCTTTTACACGGAAGCAGAATACTATCATGATCGAGGCGATTTGAAGCGAATTGCCAACGATAAAACAACCCGCTTTTTCAATCCCGATGGTTCTCACTCCTGGCGATGGGGTTTCCCTCCGATGCACTATCCGACACACGCACTCGGATATTTAACGGGAGTCACCGGTGAACGTGTCGTGAATGTTTCTTGCCTGGGCTGGGGGACGGGGGATCATCCCTGGCTGACCGATAACGCTTACGACAACCCGTTTTGGAATGAGACGGCCTTAATGCAAACTGACCGCGGAAACATGTGCAGATGCAATGTCTTCTGGCTCTGTGCTGCCCATGGAGAACGGGCACAATGGATGGGAGACAAGGCGACGTTTTACATGCACAAAAGCGGAATACACGAAAACATCCTCAAGTTTCGCACCAAAGGAGACACCGTCAGCTACCTCGACTTGCCCACACAGACAGGCGGAGAAATCAAGGTGCCCGTTTACTGGAAAACCGACATGCTCCCAACCCCCATGAGACATCAATCCGGTCATGGCGGTTCGCATACCTTTATCTCTGCAGAGTTTATCAATTCATTGTTGGAAGAAAGAACCCCTGCGATTGACCTTTATGAATCTCTAGCCATGACAGTCCCGGGAATTGTCGCGCATCAATCAGCACTGAAAAATGGCGAACAATTGAAAGTTCCCTGTTTTGATGTCACGAAAAAGAAAACCGGCTAATGCACGGCTTTGAATCCTTTCCGTTAAGTTGGATCGATTATGCGGCGTTCGGCATCTATTTTGTCGTGCTCAGCTTTATCGGTTTGTGGGTCGGACGAAAAGAAAAAACGGAAGCGAACGACTACTTCCTGGCGGGACGAACGCTCCCGTGGTATGTCGTGGGAAGTTCTTTTATCGCTTCCAACATCAGCAGCGAGCATTTTATCGGGATGATCGGTGCTGCGTTCGTGTACGGGATTTGCGTCGCTTCTGCGGAATGGTCGAATGTTCTTTCGTTCTCTGCGCTGATCTGGTTTTTCATCCCGTTTTTGCTCGCTTCGCGCGTTTTCACCACACCCGAATTTATGGAGAAACGCTTTCATCCCGTTTTGCGACAGTTCTTTGCCATCCTGACGATCGTCAGTAATGTAGTCGCATTTTTGGCGGCCGTACTGTACGGCGGCGGGATAGCGTTGCAACAGTTATTCGGGTGGGATTTATGGTTTTCAATCATTTCACTGGCAGTCGTTGCCGGAACCTGGGCGATTTACGGCGGTTTGAAATCGGTCGCCTGGACCGACTTTTTCACCGTGATTGTCATGATCGCTGGCGGATTGATGGTCACCGTTTTCGGTTTGTTGATGCTTTCTGGCGACAGTCATTCGCTCGTCGATGGCTGGAACGTCATGATCGAACGGAACCAGGCCCATACAGGAATCTGGAAGGAAGCAGTCGAGAAAAACGCTCAACAAATCGCGCGAGCCGATCATTACAACCGACTTTCATTGATCCAGCCGGTTACACACGAAATAACCCCGTGGCCCAGTCTGATTCTCTCATTCTTTTCGGTCAGCATCTGGTATAACGTGATCAATCAATTTATGATTCAGCGAGTTTTGGGCGCGAAAAACATGTATCACGCGCGGATGGGAATTGTGCTCGCTGGCTACATGAAGATTTTGCTGCCAGCCATTGTCGTTCTGCCCGGTCTGATTCTGTTTGCCCAATACCCGGAAGTCATGCTTGGCCCGTGGACGGAAATTCGCCCGCAAGCTGATAAAGGTTACATCCACATGCTGCAAACACTTATTCCGGTCGGTTTGCGGGGTTTGTTTCTGGCTGCACTGTTTGGGGCGATTCAATCAACAGTCAATTCGGTTTTGAATTCGACCGCGACCGTTTTCACGCTCGACATTTACAAACGGATGCTGCATCCGACTGCGGGAGAAAAACTGCTTGTGCGGGTTGGCATGATTTCTTCTGTTATCATCCTCGTTGTTTCCATCATCATGGCGGGCTTTATCAATCAACTCGGGGGCAGTCTGTTTATTTACGTGCAATCGATGTATGCGTTTTTTGCTCCTCCCTTTGGAGCGTTTTTTTTGCTTGGTGTGTTATGGCGGCGAATTAACGGCCCCGGAGCGGTCGCTGCCGTCTTTTTGGGGTTCGTTTTGGGCGTCGCCATGAAGCTGTACGTTCAATTCGTTCCGAGCCACCCGTTATGGATCGAACCGTTCGCGACGCAGGGAATTATCAACTGGGCATTTTGCGTGATCGTCTGCATCGGCGTCAGCCTGGCCACTGCGCCACCCCGTCCGGAACAAGTAACCGATCAACTCACATTCAACTGGCAAAAAATGAACATCTTCAGCGAACTGGGAAACCACTGGTACAGCAACGTTGTCCTCTGGTGGGGCCTGTTCGTCGCCATGATCTTAGGAATTTTCGTGCAATTTTCCGGGTTGTTTTATTAAGAATCAGCGCAACCACGATCGCAGAAGGAATGATTGGATATCCATGAAACAGTTCAAGGAAGCAGGACGAATTGTCCGTGAGCAAACTCCCGGCAGACCGGAAGTCTCGCATCCTGGTTTTGCAGGACGAATTGGGATCGCGTGTGAAAATATCACACCGCCGGTTGAAATCTACTCCAGAAACTGGGGAGCTGCGAAGCACGACCAGGCCGAATCGATCCACGACCTGCTCAGCCTGACCGCCATCAGCTTTTCTTCGGAGGAACATCCGAGGCCACTCGTCCTGCTCGATTTCGACTTGGGATGGTGGCGATCAGAATCAATGTTTCAATCTTTCCAGAGAAAGCTGCTGGAAGAACTCTCGCTGAAATCGTCGGAACTGATTATCGCCTTTAGTCATACGCATGCCGGGCCTGCATTTGTTGATGAAGATCCTTCACTGCCGGGAAGCGAACTGGTGGAAGAATACCTCCAACGCATTTTGCAGAAAGCGATAGATACCGCCCGGCTTGCAATCAAAAACGAAACCGAAGCGATTCTCGATTGGCATACCGGGCGCTGCGATTTGGCATCCAACCGGGATTTTACAGACCCAACCACAAACGCGAACCGGATCATTTGCGGGTACAATCCCTACGGTGTGGCTGATGACACTTTGCTGGTTGGTCGCGTGACCAACAGGCAAGGGACGGTTATTGCCACTCTTGTCAATTATGCCTGTCACCCCACGACATTAGCCTGGGAAAACAGAACGATATCCCCCGATTACATCGGTGCGATGCGCGAGACAATCGAAATGGCGATAGACGCCCCGGCTCTATTTCTGCAGGGTGCGTCCGGTGAGTTATCGCCTCGGTATCAATATGTGGGAGACACCGCGGTTGCCGATCGGTACGGGCGACAACTCGGCTATTCCGCCCTGGCAACTTTGGAAGCGATGGAGCCGCCCGCAACGAAACTGGTGTTCGATTCCGTGATGGAATCGGGAGCACCACTAGCCGTTTGGCGACATCAGAAAGCTGTTCCTTCAAAGCAATTGCAAGCCTGCGAATCATCCATTGAACTGCCACTGAAAGATTGGCCCACAACTGAAGAACTGGAGGAACAGCAACGGACCTGCGAAGACCGCACGTTGCAGGAACGGATCAGGCGTAAACTGGCAATCCGCCGTGGCGTGGGCGATGGTCAAACCTATTCACTCCCTGTTTACGTCTGGCAACTCGGCGATGTCATCCTGATTGGCAGTAAAGCCGAAGCGTATTCGGTTCTACAAACGGAACTTCGTCGCCATTTCCCTCAACAGACTCTTGTTTGCATGAACTTGATCAACGGTTCCATCGGCTACCTCGCCCCGCGGGAGTTGTACGAAAAAAATGTGTATCAGGTCTGGCAGACACCCTTCGCCAGCGGTAGTCTCGAGGAAACCATCAAAGGGATGAAGCAGATTATAAGTCAGGTACTTGAAACGTCTGGTTCCTGAGTTGCCAGAAAGCCCACTACCAGCAGATCACTGATAAAGCGGAAGCGGAGAGTTTCTCTCTCCATCATCTCCTGTAACAGTGCTGAAACAGCAGTCTCTACGGGTTTCTTTTGCTATCGGTCGTGATATTTTCTGTTCGCTTGAGCAAAAGATCCTGCCCGGTTTTATTGGCATAATCTGTCCTGTTTCCCCGCACTTCTCCACCATGAACCCCATTTAACGAAACCGCTATATCTCCCGACTGAACGAAGTTGTCGCGGATCATCACATCGTGGCTCGGTTCAGGATTGTAACGGGAGGCCCCCCAAACGTAGATGCCGACTCTCTTTGTTTTCGTTTTCTCCCCTGCGGTTTTATCGGCTGGGGCATGGATGAGAATGTTATCCCGAATGATCAGATTTCGCGCATAGCCGAACTGAATCAGCGACCGGGGAGAATTTGAGCCACGAATCAAATTTCCCTGAACCAGAATATTGCGATCGCTGTTCCCTTCAATGCATCCGTTGATGACATTGTCACGGATTATCAAACCGTCGGCTCCGCCAGCGAGAATCGATCTTCGGCAACGGTTTGCGATGATCTGTATATTCTTTGTCCCCTCTGCGTGCTCGACATGAATCGTTGATCCCCCCGGAGTAATGGTATGTTCCAGGTCCTGGCAACCAGTAACCAGATAGTTGCCATCTTCTTCCCGTCCAGCCAGTTGAATTCCCTGCCGAATAAAATTTCGAAGCGTTACATCGCGAATCGTTACATGACGGCTCCCCACAGAGAAACCGATACAATCGCCGCAGAAATTTTCGATCAGGCAGTTTTTAATGGTAATGTTTTCGGAGACCCCCTTAACGGTATGAAAGAAGATACCGTGACACTGCTCCGGCGTTTTTCCCTTCACATATCCGGGATAGGTATTGCTGCCGTCCAGGTGCAAATCGCAGATCGTGATATTTCTCACGCTACCTTCGGAAGAGCCGAGCATCCGCCAGAAATTGGACTGATTCACTTTCGGATCGAACTTCAGAATCGAAGCCGTTCCTTCTCCTCGCAATGTCAGGTTTGAACAGAGCGCAAGAATCGGCGATTCCGCCTTTTGTCGGGATATGATGAACGTCCCGGCCGGAACAAATACGGTTCCTCCCCCCGCCTCCCGGCAATCCGCCAAAGCGGAAAGCACGGCTTGGGTATCATCGTTATCATCATTCGCTTTCGCTCCGTAATCGGTGATATCAAAAACTGCCGCCCTGATGGAACCTGCAAACAGCAAGGTCGCGACGATGATGCTCAACAGTTTGAAAACAGGTGTGAATCTGAAACAGAATTTTGACACAATCACATCCATTGGTTCATCCTGTCATACTGAAAAAAGAAACCCTAAAACAGCATTTCCGATAAAGCCAGAATTCGAATAGTTGGCAAGCTTCGCAAAACGGAAAACACTCAATGAGGCAAATACGTTCAGCAGGCAAATCAAGGAAGTTCGGCTGAACTTCTTTCAATCGTCATCCCCCAGCATTTTCAGAAAGCCGGGGCCATCATCCGAATCACCATCGCTATCGGATTCGAATTCAAATTCATCTGGATCGACTGAAGCAGGATCGTGCGGTATGACCTCTGTCTTTTCACTTGCTGAAACTTCTTCTGGATTATCAGGCCCCATATAAACACGAAATTTCACCTTGGCAAAAGCAAGTTCATCTCCCGGCAGAATCGCTCCCCGCAAAACGCGTTGGCCGTTGACCTTTGTCCCGTTCGTGCTACCAAGATCGCGGATGAACAATAAACCGTCTGTGCGTGCGATGGCGCAATGCATCTTCGAGATACTGGGATGATCAATCGTCAAATCACAGATCCCCTGCTTGCGTCCAACAATTGTCACATCTTTGGTAATCTCAACAGGGTGCCCTTTTTCGAGCGGGATTAATCTGGCTTGCATGAATTGATAACCGTTATTCTGTTGGCTCCGGAAAGTGATCGAGAATTGTGTGTTCCATTCTGAGAAAAATGGATGAGTGATGTCAAGGGTTGGAATTGAACTCGAGCAGCCTCGCTCATTAATAAAGGGGGTTGCACCAGATGTAACGAACGAATGCAACGAACGACCGCAGTGCAGCTTTCATCAGGCAGAACTCATAACCACAGCCGAAACACGAGCAGGAATCATTCCACTCATTGAAACGCAGGATAGCTGCCTCAGTCTACAACGATGTGGCCTCTTTATTTGAGACAGGTTTGTGCGAGACAGGCAGAATCGATGCAACCAACATAAGCGTTTCAACAGGAACTCATTTTAATGTCGTCTGCTCTGTCGGTTCCGAAAGTGGGCGGCGGGCGATATTTTTCCCGCGGCGCAGATCGCCTTCACCCGGCCTCTGTCCCGCAGCCGCCTCCC
>JALWSL010000635.1 GCA_027080405.1 Planctomycetaceae bacterium | reverse complement strand
CCTATCAACTCTCGCTCGTTCCGAATAAATGGAACGCCGATGACCAGATCAACTTCTCTCATGCAAAGGCCCGCCGATTACCGGCAGAGACCCTTTACGATTCGATTCACCTGGTAACCGGCTCACGATCGAAGATCCCGGGTGTCCCACCGGGAACCCGGGCCGCTGCCCTGGCGGATGTTCAAATCAAACTGCCAGATGGTTTTTTGAGCAACATGGGGCGACCGGGCCGGGAAAGTTCGTGCGAATGTGAGCGGATCAATGAGGTTCAGTTAGGCCCGGTCATGGCGATGGTTTCCGGCCCTACTGTCGCCAGCGCGATTGCCGATCCCTCCAACGCGTTGCCCCAGTTGGTCAAGGATAATACAGATAACAAGCGGCTCATCAATGAGCTGTTCCTGAGAATTCTCAATCGCCCGGCCACTGCGAAAGAAACGGAAGTCTGCCTTTCAGCGTTCCGCGCTGTTGATCAGGATCACGCATCACTCGTGGAACAACTCGCCAAAAAAGAAGCCTGGTGGAAGCCGATCAAGGCTCGAAAGGAGAAGGAACGGCTCAAGGCAATTGCTTCCGCAGAAGCCGCTTTGAAAGCGTACCGCGATAAAATGGCACCGCACGTGGCTGAACAGAAACGAAAGCGGGCGGAACGAATCGCAGCTGCAAAAAAACAGCTCGCCGATTACGAAGCGACTTTGCAGGCACCATTTGCCGAATGGGAAAAGAAGATGAAGGCTTCACTGAAACCGTGGACGATATTGAGGCCCTCCAAACTTCTCGCCAGCAACAAGGCAGAACTGAAGGTTCTTGAAGACGCTTCAATACTCGCCACCTTGAAAGATGGACAGGGCAACTACACAGTGACAGCTCAGACCGATCTGACTGACATCACCGGGATCCAGATTGAAGCGTTAACCGATCCCTCTTTACCACGCCATGGCCCGGGACTGGCTCCCGATGGCAACTTTGTCTTGACCGAAGTGGAAATCTTTGCGGGGCCGAAGTCCGATCCCCCAAAAGAGCAGAAGCAGGAATTGCACAAAGCCCAGGCGGATTTCAGTCAGACGAATTACTCCATCCAGTCGGCCATCGATGGCAAGATGAATCCGTCAGCCAACGGTTGGGCCGTTTCGCCACAGACAGGCAAAATGCACTGGGCAACGATTGAATTCAAAAAACCTGTTCATTTCGAAGGAGGCACCCGTCTCAGGATTGTCCTGCACCAGCGTTTTCAGGGCAAAAAACACTGGTTGGGACGTTTCCGGATTTCTTTGACAAATTCCAAAGGGCCGATTCAGCCGGCTGTTCCACTGAAAATTGCTGAATTGCTCGAAATTCCCAAAGAAAAGCGAACTGAACAGCAGACAACCGCCCTGTTCTCGGCATTCAGAGAGCGGGATGAAGAATTGAACAAGAAAAAAGCAGCCCTGGCCAACGCGAGTAAACCGTTACCGGCTGATCCCAAACTGCAGGAACTCCAAAAAAAGGCCGAATTGGCCAAGCTTCCTGTTGCTGACGATCCTGGATTGGTTCAATTGCGCAAAGATGTCGAAATGAGTAATAAACTACTGATCAATAAACGGTTGACCGCTGCCCAGGATCTTACCTGGGTACTGATCAACAGCCCGGCGTTTCTGTTTAATCGTTAGCCGGTTTTCTCTTCCAAATTCTTTTCCCAGACAGACTCACCTTCACATAACGGAGAACGAAAAAATGTTCAGAATCAAGGGACAGGCCGGCAAGGATTTATGCGATTCCCATCTCAGTGTCACACGGCGGGATGTTCTGCGGGTAGGCGGTTCCGGAATGCTCGGCATGGGACTCGGTTCGCTGCTGCAACTTCAGGCAGCATCGGCGGCCAGCAAGGACGCACCGGGAATTCCCGGCTGGGGAAAGGCGAAGTCAATCATTATGGTTTACCTGCAGGGGGGGCCAAGCCATCTCGATTTGTGGGACCCCAAGGAGAATGTCCCTGACAAAGTTCGCAGTGTTTTCAAGCCAGTCGATACCGTACTGCCCGGCACCAAAGTGACGGAAATCCTTCCGAACATCGCCAAAATTCTCGATAAAACAACGCTCATCAACTCAATGAGCTACACGCCGAACGGTCTGTTCAACCATACTGCTGCGATCTATCAGATGATGACCGGTTATACAACAGACAAGGTCTCACCGTCGGGCCAGCTGGAACCGCCCAGCCCGAAAGATTTTCCGAACTTCGGCTCCAACATTATTCGGATGAAGCCGACCGACACGCCGATGCTGCCATTTGTCATGCTCCCGCGCCCGTTACAGGAAAGTAATGTGGTTGGCAAAGGGGGTACCGCCGGCTTCCTGGGAAAAGGATTCGATCCTTACACACTGTATCCGGATGGCGATGATATGGATATGTCGAAAATGGATCGCATTAAAATTGACGACCTGAAACTGCGTCCCGAAGTTTACGCGTCCCGTTTGGAACGCCGTGCCAAACTGCGAGACGCGATCGATGGCCTGATGCCCGAAATCGACCGGGCGGTCGCCAAAACCAACCTGAATGAATATTACGATCGGGCATTGAACCTGATCGTTTCCGGCCGCGCCCGGGATGCGTTTATGATTGAACGGGAACCATCCGCAATTCGTGACCAATATGGCCGCAACACATTTGGCCAAAGCTGTCTGCTTGCCCGGCGGTTGGTCGAAGCGGGAACCCGGGTCGTGGAAGTCATTTGGCCCAAAGTGGCCAACTCCGACAATCACTCCTGGGATCATCACAGCGGCTTGACCGAGCGAATGAAAAACCGTTCCGGGCCGATGCTTGATCAGGGGCTGTCCGGATTGATCAACGACCTGGATGATCGTGGCATGCTGGATGAAACACTTGTCGTCGCGGTCGGAGAGTTCGGCCGCTCTCCACAGAAAGGGGTTAGTACATCGGGCAACGGGAACAGTGCAGATGGTCGCGACCACTGGCCGTACTGTTACACCGCACTGGTCGCGGGAGCGGGAATCAAACGGGGAGCCGTCTACGGTAAATCCGACAAAACAGCATCTGCCCCGCTGGAAAACCCGGTTCATCCCGGCGAGTTGCTCGCGTCGATCTACCACTCATTCGGCATCCACCCGGAAACCATAGTCTACAACCACCTGAATCAACCGCGCGAACTGGTAAAAGCCCGGAAGATCGACGGTATTTTCGCGTAGACTCAAACCGGAAGGGGCGTGGGCATTCGATAACCGTCGGATAGATGGGTAACATCAATGGAGTTTCTCACAAACGATGGGAGACTCCATTTTCCCTATCATTTCGTATCTGTTTCCATAGCGGAACTTCCCCTGAGGATTTCCTTAGAATATCCAGCCGGTCTGATATCTGTCCGGTCTGCTGTTTGTGAATGATGTCCAACCCCGACGAACAACGTGATCCTCTGGAAGTCCTTTTCAGCGAGTTTCTACAGCGGAAACGTGAGGGGGATCCA
>JALWSL010000634.1 GCA_027080405.1 Planctomycetaceae bacterium | reverse complement strand
CGGGCGAGTGGAGTGCAAGGTGGGCGCCGCCGGCTCGCCGCCGATTTATGATGTAGCCGGGACGAACTGCCGACGTGTCCTTCCATCGGAGTTTTGAGCCTGATTTCGCTTCCGGGTTGATGAGAATCTGATCGAAACAGAGCAAATCCATTTTCCTCGATGAAGAATTGTAAAACCCGAGTGTCCACCGATTCTGCTTCGGTATTGTCAGCATAGTATTGATTAAACCCTGCCGCTGCAGATACTTGAGCGATTCATCGCCCGGCGTGTCGTTAAAATCACCAAGCAGGATAACCGGAACGGGCTTTCCCTCGTATTGTTTGATCGATTTCCTTACGTAATCCGCAGCCACCTGGGCACAACGCATGCGCACCTGTTCTCCTCCCTGCAGGCGACTTTTCCAATGATTGACGATCACATAAAACGGCTCCCCTTTCAATGAAAAGCGGGCAGCCAGAAGAGCACGCGAAAAACCGGGAATATCGACACTGGTCGCCAGGAATGGATATTTGCTCAGCAAGGCAACATCGATTCCGCGAGTGTCCTTTCCCTCGAACAGTGCAAGATGCGTGTAACCGCGCTGGGAGAGAAAGCCATCGACAAGCCGTCGAATCAGATCGATATTTTCCACTTCCGCCAAGCCGATAATATCAGCATCCAACTGATTGATCACGCGGGCATCATTTTTCATCTTCTGAATGACCTGATCGCTGCGCAACAGTTCTTCATCTTTCGTCAAGGCGTTGCGGTATTCATCAAACAGGTTTTCGACATTCCAGAAAGCGATTTTCACCTCCTGGGCCTGCGTTTCCTTTTCACAACCGCAGGCGATCAATCCGAATAAGGCAATCAAAATCGGCAAAGTGCGCATCGGAATACTCGTCATTCCCGTTTTCATAACAGCCCCCGGTGAAATAGCTCGGGATTACAGGGAGATATCGAAAAAAGCAGTCAACCGCACAGCCCACCCGGGAACCTGTACCTATCTTGAAACGCTGAAAACAGGCGAGGCGGATTGTCGGCCCGCAGAGAAAAAAGCCCGGTTCAGGCAAAACGGAAAGCCGCAATACTCTTTGGAGGTGCGTAAAAAAGGGTGCCCAACGGGATTCGAACCCGCGACCTCCGGAACCACAATCCGGCGCTCTAACCAACTGAGCTATGGGCACCACAACGACAAAGAAGAAGCGAATGTCCCTCTGATTTGCGTCAGTGCCTAACATTACTGTAGAGTTCATCCAGATTCAAGCCAGATTCAACTCTGACATTCGAACTTCCAGTTGTTTCCTCTTTCCCGGCGATGAACGGTTCATTTCCTGACGTTACCAACGATGAGAGCTGTCATAAAGCTCTGGAATTTCCTCGATACGCCGTTTTTGATCTCGGCGGAAAAAGAACTCACCGCTTCGCCGGATACTGATTTTATCGAACTTGATCGGCTGGAGAGTGCCTGGCGTCATCAAAACTCCGTCCCGATCACGACGGATAAAGCATAACGGATGCAACTCAACCCGGATACACAATCCGGTCACACTATTGAAGCCATGTTCATTCCCTTAACTGCCATTCGTTCCCTTAACTGTTTTCTGAAGCCATTTCCCGAAACTGTTTCCCAAAACCCAGACACTGCTCTATGACGTTGGTTCGTGAACAATGGATGCAAACTCACTTGAATTGTTACGCTACCTGCAGAATATGATGACACCCGCCCGCCGGGAGCGTTTCGAATCCATTCTGGAATACCGCACCCGTTATCTGTGTGTGGTACTGGAAAACCTGACCAAACCTCACAATATCTCCGCAGTGATGCGAAGCTGCGACTGTTTTGGTGTGCAGGATGTGCACCAGATCGAACAGGATTGCGAAGCGAAAGTCAACAAGGAGATTACCCGAGGTGCACACAAATGGCTGACAGTTCACAAATGGAAGCAGCCGCCCTGTCCGACGATAGCCTGCCTGGGATCTCTCAAACAGCGGGGCTATCGAATCGTCGCTGCAACGCCACACGGAGCGAAAAAAAATCTCTATGAATTATCCATTGATACTCCAACCGCGTTGCTGTTCGGTTCAGAGAAGAAGGGGGTTTCCGCCGAGGCGCTGGAGATGTCGGATGAATCGATCACGGTTCCGATGGTCGGTTTCACGGAAAGTCTGAATCTTTCGGTCTGTGTCGCTTTATGCCTGAGCGAACTGACCCGCAAACTTCATCGAAGCAAGCATGATTGGCATCTGAGCGAGGCCGAAAAGGACTCACTGCGTCTTTTATGGGCCAAACGCACCATCCCCCATATCGATGCGATCGAGCGTCGTTTCTTTGAAACAGGATTCGCCAACAAGTCCACCAATTAGCCGCATTCACCCAATTTCTGCCCAGCGTCCATTTCTGCTCTGTCTCCATTTCTCCCCTGTCTCCGCCCGTTCTCGTCCTGTTTCTGGCTTGCTCTCGCCAATCCCGGTTTTTCGTTCTTTGTAAAAATGACAACTCCGGAATATTTCAATTCCGAAAGATGACAGGCCCGGACTGCTCTTTTGTCAGCCCATCCAAGGCAGCGGGGCCACACCGGGGCAAAACTCCTGCAAATATGCCCCTGCTATTGGAGCTCGAATAAAGATCTCACCGGGAAACCTGAAAGGAGTCTGCACCGTTTCAGTTGCGCCGGATTAGGAAAAGATTGCGGATTGTGCCAGCTATATGCCGATAAAGTGAAGGAGTCTCGTTTTTTATCGAGCTTTTCACTCTATCGAGCAAGGGGAATCGATCGAGGGAAGATCCCCTTTCGTATGGGGTGCCGAATACAGGGATGTGAGAATACGGCTGTATTTTCAGGTATTCGAATAAAACACAAGTTGAACCACAGCAACTGCATCGGAAAACCGTTGCATTTGTCAGGGATGAGTAACTGTCTGGGGGGACAACAATGGGATTGACGTCTGCGCTAACTACTTCACTGAACGGTTTGGCTCTCAATGAGCAAACCATCGACGTATTGGGCAACAATATCGCCAATGCGGGAACGAACGGCTTCAAAGCTTCCTCGGTGTTGTTTCAAACCCAACTGGCACGAACCTTGTCTGTCGGTTCCCGTCCGACAACCAATGACGGGGGAACCAACCCGAGACAGATCGGGCTGGGGGCGACCACTTCTGCGATTGTCAAGGATTTCTCTCAGGGGAGTATTACCAACTCCACCAGTCCATCGGATTTGGCGATTCAGGGAGATGGTTTTTTCATTCTGAATGGTCGTGATGGAAATGTCTATTCGCGGGCAGGCAACTTCAACCTGAACAGTGAAGATATCCTGACAGCTGCAAACGGGTTACGAGTTCAGGGTTATGGAGTCGATCAGGATTTCAACCTGGTGACAACCCAACTGAAGGATATTACCATTCCGGTCGGTGATCTGGTTGTCGCACAGCAGACCCGGAACATATCGATGAGTGGAGCACTCCTTTCCACCGGAACGGTCGCGA
>JALWSL010000633.1 GCA_027080405.1 Planctomycetaceae bacterium | reverse complement strand
CCTCACGATTACTCAATACACCCCTACTCGTGGAAAGAATGCAAATCCCCATACCCTGCATCACTTCCGGGGTCTCTTTGACCCCCGCATATTGCCTGCGGCCCGGCTTGCTGGTTCGCAGGATCTTCTGGATGACACGCTCGCCATTGGGCCCATACTTCAACTGAATGCGCAGGATGTTCTGGGGGGAACTTTCGACTTCTTCATAATTCCAGATGTACCCCTCACGTTTGAGAACATCTGCAATTGCCTTTTTCAATTTTGAGCAGGGCATATCGACAATCGATCTCTCGATCGCAATCGCATTTCGGATTCTTGTCAACATGTCTGCAACCGGATCGGTCATCATGGCTCAAAAGCCCTATTCTATTACTACCTGAATACAAAACAACTCAAAACAGGAAAGACTGTATCAAACCTGAACTCTAACGGCCACCAGGTTTACTGAATGGCATTCCGAATTTTTCCAACAGAACCTTCACTTCTTCGTCACTGTTCGAATCAGTAACGAACGTGATGTTCAATCCCTGAGTATACTTGGCGTTGTCGGCATCGACCTCCGGAAAAACCATCTGTTCGGCAAGTCCCAAACTGTAATTGCCGTTTCCGTCGAATGCTTTCACCTTGACGCCACGAAAGTCGCGAACACGAGGCAAGGCGAGTGTAATCAGGCGATCCAGGAATTCGTACATCCGCTTGCCGCGTAATGTGACCCTGCAACCGATTTCCATCCCTTCGCGCAACTTGAACCCCGCGACCGATTTCTTCGCTCTTGTAATTTCCGGTTTCTGCCCGGAAATGACAGAAAGATGCAGAACCGCTTCTTCAAGACGCTTGCGATCCTGGATTGCGCCACCTACGCCCATGTTCAACACGATCTTGGTCAACTTGGGCAATGAGTGGGCGTTGCTGCGCCCAAACTCTTCCTTCAGTTGAGGAACGATTTCATTTTTGTATTTTTCAGCTAAACGGGCCATTACTGACCACCCCTTGAGTCTTTATAAATGATGAATGAAAAGTCCGGGATTTTCGGTTCCCTCTCAGTGTCAAACTGTCAAACTGATGATCAACGCCGTCCGTCGCCCTGCAACTGTGAAACGCGACCAAACAGGACACATCAATCACACTTGCTGCACTCAGTTACCCGCCTTGGCGTATTTACTTCGTTTGGGGCTGATCGGTTCACCACAGGAGGCATCGCACTTTTTGCAGTAGCGAAACTTGGCTCCTTCGTCATCGTATCGAAACCCCAATCGCGTCGGCTTCTGGCAGTTCTGGCAGTAGTACATCACGTTGCTGCTCTGGATGGGCATTTCCATCTGCAAACGACCGCCGGAAGGGCTCTTGGGGTGCCCCTTTTTAACGTGCTTGTAAACCTGATTGACTCCCTGGACGATCATTTTCTGACCACCCGAAAGCACCTGCAGAACCAGTTTCGGGCTGCTCGATGCATCATCGCCTGTGATGACGACAACATAATCACCTTTTTTAATTTTCATAGTATCGACGACCAACAATTTTACGATTCAACAAGACGTTCCAACGCAAACGTCAGAACAAAAAAATTCAGGCAGAAGCCGCCCAGTCATACTTCCCGGCCGAAAAAAGTAGCCAACACATCTCACCGATCTGAAACAGACCGGCCAACCGGTTCTACACGACTTCGCTGGCAAGGCTGACAATTTTCATGAAGCGTTTCTCCCGCAATTCGCGGGCGACCGCTCCAAAAATACGTGTGCCCCTTGGGGTGCCATCCTTATCGACAAGAACAACCGCATTTTTGTCAAACCGGACATAGCTCCCGTCATCACGACGGATCGCGTTTCGGGTTCGAACAATCACGGCTCGAACAACCTGCCCCTTTTTCACAGGGCTTCCCGGTAGAGTCTTCTGGATGCTGACAACGATGATATCTCCGACATCAGCCGTTCTTCGCCCTGTCCCTCCAAGCACACGAATACACCGGGCCACCTTGGCTCCAGTGTTGTCTGCGACATCTAACACGGTTTGCATCTGGATCATCGAACCCGACCCTTACTCACTTCTCGAAAATGTAATAAAACAACTGAAATACGTCTGAATCCGCGACTTTCAGCCTGTATATATTCAACTATGTTTTTTGGACAAAAAACTCAGGAATGTGGGAAACATTCTCTGGCGGTTCAGAAAACGAACACTGGTTGGAGATTTTCCCGGGGAAGCCAATTACGAATCGGCCTGCTCGGGGGTTTCCCCCGATTCTTCCGGTTCCCGTTCAGGGGGCGTCTCCTGTGCTTCCGTTAATCCGGCTTGAACCGACTGCTCATCTCCATGCTGTGAAACAGGAATAACATTTGTTTCAACGATTCGCACCAGCCGCCAACGCTTTGTACGGGATAGAGGGCGAGATTCAATAATTTCGACCTTGTCTCCCAGTTTCGATTCATTATTTTCATCGTGGACATGACAGACGGTTCGCCGGCTGACAATCTTTCCATACTTCGGATGTGGAAACAGGCGTTTCACCTCGACACGACGCGTTTTATCCATTTTGTCGCTGGCGACAATACCTACCAACTTTTTTTTCATATCTGCAAATGTCCGTCACTAATTATTACAGCTTGATATCAGCTTAACCCGATTCGCCCTCGCAGGCAGAATCCCTTTCAATCCTCAGATTCCCCCTGGGACGCGGCAAGTTCCTTTTCCCTGAGTATTGTTTTGATCCGTGCAATTTCTCGACGGTACTGTTTCAGTCGGGAAGGTGCATCCAGTTTTTCTGTTGCGGACTGAAACCGTAACTCGAACAAATCTTTCTGCGCCTCCTTCAGGGAAAACGTGAGCTGATCAGCACTCATCTCCCGAAGCTCGGATGCTTTTGACATAACTCCAACCTACTCGAAAAACAGTAATTGATTAAATCCATGTTGACATAAAAATACAAGCTCAGCCAGCCTGCAAACTACGAACTTCCGGGACGGCGTGTCAACAACCGCACCCGCATCGGCAGTTTGTGAGCCACACGGGCAAAACACTGTCGGGCGGCTTCGTGGGAAGCACCTGATATTTCAAACAGGACAGTGCCCGGTTTGATCACGGCTACCCAACGATCCGGCTCCCCTTTCCCTTTTCCCATACGGGTTTCCAACGGCCGGGCCGTCACCGGTTTGTGGGGGAAAACCCGGATATACAACTTACCTTCGCCGCGAATGTACTGCATCGCTGCAATACGGCACGCTTCAATCGTTTTACCTGTCACCGATCCTGGTTCCAGCGCCTGCAAACCCCAGTCACCAAAAGCCAGTGTATTGCCACGGGCCGCATTACCTTTTATGCGACCTCTTTGACTTTTTCGATGCTTGACCCTTCTGGGCATCAGCGCCATCTTTAGACTCCTCGTCTGAATAGTTACCGTGATCGATCCAAACTTTTACACCAATTATACCTTGTCCCGTTTTTGCAGTCGTATGACCGTAGTCAATGTGCCGCTGCAATGTC
>JALWSL010000632.1 GCA_027080405.1 Planctomycetaceae bacterium | reverse complement strand
GTTTGAGGTCGGCGGCAGTGAACCGCAGGGCGAGAGCCGCCTTCTCGGCGTGTTTCTGGTGCTTCCAGAGGATGCCGGCGCAGCCTTCGGGGCTGATGACGGAGTAGTAAGAAAACTGCAGCATGGCGACGTGATCGCCGATGCCGATGCCCAACGCCCCGCCGGACCCCCCTTCCCCGATGACCACACAAATGATCGGCGTTGGCAGCCGTGACATCTCGCGCAGGTTGAGAGCGATTTGGTACGCCTGTCCCCGCTCTTCCGCTCCAACCCCCGGGTAAGCTCCAGCGGTATCAATGAAAGAGATGATCGGCAAATTGAACTTGGCGGCCAACTCCATTTTTTGCAACGCCTTTCGATACCCTTCCGGATGGGCCATCCCATAATTGTGGGTCGTGCGTTCTTTCAGGTTTCGTCCCTTGTGCTGGCCGATAAACATGACCTTGCGTCCGTCAATGCGAGCGAAACCAGTCAACATGGCCCGATCATCGCCGTAGGCTCGATCACCGTGAAGCTCAATAAACTCATCAAATACCATGTCGAGATAGTCAAGGGTCTGCGGTCGCTGTTCGTGCCTGGCAACCTGGACGCACTGCCACGAATCCAAATTTTCAAAAACGGACTTCCGCAACCGGATAATTTCTTTTCGCATATTTTTGATGGCGAGAAGAGTATCCTCATTGGGATCGGATTGTTGTTCCAGGCTTTGAAGGCGCTCTTCAAGCTCGTGGATATCTCGTTCAAATGGTAGAGGCCGGTACTTCATTTTCAGGTCGTGATTATCTGGTCGGAACAATAGGGAATAACAAGAAGATAAACGCATCGACTGCCCGTCACAGCAGCAAGTCCCAACATCGAGTCTGCAGGTCAAGATATGTCAGGGAGCTCATCCATTAAGGGGAGGTCATCGAGATTGATTTCTTCACCAATCTGTTTTGAGACGACTGGCGGTGGCACCGGTTTTTTTTCCTGCTTCTCCTTTTCAGGAGCAGGGGTTGCATTGGAAGAATTCAAGGAACTGGACGGCTGTTGCTGAGCGGAAGCCTGACCTGCGGCTGGCTGTGGATATCCGGGTGGGACGACCGGCTGCTGCGTCGGATAACCGACCATCGGCTGCTGCCCGGCAACAGGTTGTCCGTAGGGCCACCCTTGGACAGGCATCACCGGTTGTTGTGGCATCACTGGTTGCTGTGGGTAACCCTGAGGCGGTTGCTGTGGCTGGTGCCCCTGTGTGGCAGCCGGCTTGACGGGGGGAGTCTGTTGAGGCTTGGCGGAAGGGACTTTCGGTTTCCGTTTCTCAACTTCCTGACCGCTATTGATTCTTTCTGAACGCAAGGCATCTGCCCGGCTGTCAATGGACGCTTCTTCCACAACAGCAGAGGCTTCCTTTTCCTTGGCTTTCACTGCATCGTGGTAGGCTTGGGGATCTTCGACAAAGATTTTCAGGGAGCGTAAAGTCGCCAGAATTTCGCCGGCGTTTTGCGGTCGCTTCTCAGGTTTTTTCGCCATCAGCGCGAGAACCAATTTATCCATCTCCGGTGTGACATTCGTGTTGAAAGCAGAAGGAGGGGGAGGGATTTCCTGTATATGCTTGATTAACAGATCGTTCGGCGATGTCCCCAAAAAGGGCGGACGTCCGGTGAGGCACTCGAAAATGGTTATGCCGAGACTGTAGAAATCGGATTGGGCGGAAGGAAGTTTTTTTCGGATCAATTCCGGGGCGATGTAGGTTCGTGTCCCCTGAATTACTTTTGACTTACCGGATAACATTTTTGCAACTTTGGACGGAGCCTTCGAGGAAAGCGAAAAATCGATCAACCGCACATCTGAAGCCTTGGAAAGCATGATGTTGTCCGGCTTGATATCACGATGCAGCCAACCTTTATCGTGTATGCTTCCCAATGCCATTACGACACATTCAATCAGTTTTCTCAATCGCGTATGAATGACGAGCAGGTCACCCCGGATGATCTGCTTCAAATTCGGCCCTCCAAAAAATTCCATGATATAATAGGCGTATTTTTTGGTTTGCCGATGCGAGTGAACCTGAATGATGTTGGGGTGATCGAACGTACTTGCAATTTTGAATTCACGTTTTAACGTCGCCTTGTGTTCCGCTTCACGAAACGCTTCCTCAAGCAGAAGCTTCATGGCGTATCGTTCATTCGTTTCCTGATCAACCACCTCCCAGATTTGGCTGAACGACCCCGTAGCGATACAATTGGCGAGTTGGAACTGATCCAAGATAATATCTTCAGACACGTGTTTGCCCCCCATATAAATCAAGAAGCGGGGTGGTATTCAACAGAAAACCGAATTGGTAACACCCCGTTTGGAATTATAGGGGAAAGTGACTGGAAGTCGAAAGGCTGGAATTGTTGATTTGGGAAATCGGCGGAAAATTGAAGGAAGTGTGCGCTTCCGCTCTCCCCTACTCTTTGCTGAGTTTTTCTGAAACTGGCGTGGTTTTCGTATGGCGCATGTCCGGTGCCGAGATCCCCCAACTTGGCAGCCATCCCAGTGGAAGCGATATCCCGGTTATCCATCTCGCCTGTTCTGAGGCCAGAAAAGTAACCGCATTGGCAACATCGCCAGGCGATCCCATTCCCAGGGGATGAGCGGCTTCAAGTTCTTTTAGCGTTGATGCATCGAGTGAGGAAAAATGCTTATGTGTCATCGGAGTGTGCACAAGAGCGGGGGCAACACAGACCGCACGCTGGCCCTTGGGGGCCAATTCCAGCGCCAGAGAACGCGTCATCGCAATCAGGCCAGCTTTTGAAGCCGAGTAGGCATGATACCCGGCACAACCTGCCATTCCCAAAGCAGAGGCGATGTTCACAATCACTCCCCCCTGCTCGGTTAAAAACGGAATGACTGCGCGACTTGTTTTCATTGCGCCGGATAAATTGACCGAAAGAAGTCGGTCCCATTGGTCATCATCAATTTCTTCAAATGAGGTGGAAAATTCTACTCCGGCGTTATTGACCAGGACGTCGAGCCGACCAAACTCCCGGTGACAACCGGCAACCGCCCGATCAACTTCGGATGTATTGCAGATATCAACTTCATTCCACAACAGGCGACTTTTTCTCCGGTGCAGCCTTTTGATTAACCGAATCGGCTTTTCAATCCCCAACAGACAGACTGCCGCCCCCTGCTCTGCAAACTGCTCTGCAATCGCTCCTCCAATACCATTGTCACTGGGGCCGGTGATAATAACAACAGAATCCTTGAATTGTTTCATGTCAGTTTTCTTATCAATGGGAACAAGCCATCAATGCGTTACATTTCAAATTGATCGCGATGTCCTACAGTCCACATACACAACTCGCACTATTCTGTCTTACCGTCTTACTGTAACGATAATGGACAGGGATTGAGGTCAAACGTAACTCGCTTATTCCATGTGAATCTGCACAGAAATGTGTTACCTCAAGAGAGGCGGCAAAAGCGGGAAACTGTTGACAAATCGTGAATAG
>JALWSL010000631.1:13093-13388 GCA_027080405.1 Planctomycetaceae bacterium | reverse complement strand
ATCCCCGAATGGATGACGACCAACCGCATGGAATCGGGAATTTTCTCAAATAGTTGTAGCCATTTCGGGCTCAGCGTATCACCAACAAACAGAACGAGATCGACTTCCTGTTTTTCGATCAATCGACTTGCCTGAAAACGATCAGCATCGTGAACGACCTCGTTGTTTCTGAATGCAATGTGATCGGGAAAACCGGTCATTGCCAAAATCGTTTCCGAAGCGGCCCCTTTGGCCCGCCCAGCCGAAACCGTGATGGAATGCAGGCGGGATCGCTGATTGACTTCGCTGACGAGGT
>JALWSL010000631.1:2583-13083 GCA_027080405.1 Planctomycetaceae bacterium | reverse complement strand
GAGTTTGGCCCAGAGAAACGGTTTTATTGGCGGGTTGTCGCTGTGAAACAGTACCGGATAGTCGGCGGCAAGGAGTTGTTCGGACAACCGCAGGAGTTGTTGAGTAACAGCTTTCGAGAGGGCAATCCCGGCTTCATTTTCTTCACGTGAGGCGACCTTTTCTGATTGCCCTTTACAGAAACGCCTGAGCAGGATGATTGCCTGTTCGAGCTGATCCGGCGGCACATCAATAACTTCGCTATAACAGGAATGATCCTGGAGTTGTTTGAGATCGCCCAGAAAAACCAATGACCGGGTTTCGTCTGGAGAGAGAAACCGGCCTGGCGGGGATAGAATTCGCTGCTCGAAGCGGGGCCAAACGGAGAAAAGATCGACATCACCCAGCAGGATAAAATCGGCTCTCTGTTGAACTTCGCCCAATGTGCAGGAGGCGCCGCCGTATCGCTGATAGGAGGCAATTTTGTCTGGGGATGTTCCCGCACTCAAAAATGCCCGCTCCTTTTTTGCCAGTTCGACCAAAGCGGATTCTGCCTGAAGCGTCAACCCCTCCAATCCGCAGAGCAAAGGGGAGCCAGCTTCCTCGCACCATCGCTTGACCGTTTCGATTTTGTCCGCAGTCGTTCCTTCCTCTTTTTGATTTTTCGAGCCTGCGCCCAAGCCGGTTTGAAACCAACTTCGGGCAGTTGGGCATCCTTTTTCGCACAGAGACAATTCCTGCCCGTTCCAGTTGACCGTCAGATCATCGCAAAGCAGTCCACATCCCCTGCAGGCGGTGTCGATAGAAGTTGAACTCATAGGAAATTGCCACCACTCTCTTTTCGAAGCTGGAACCAGAGGACCGGGAAGGTGAGGTCTTTGTTCCTCTCGTGTCCCGTTTGACAGACCGATCTCGAATCCGGGTCACGTACGCCCACCCGTTTGCCAGCGAAGTTATTCATACTTGCGGCAACGCTTTGCAGAAATCCGCTTTGCAGAAATCCGCTGACCTGAACTGATCAAACAGGCATTGACGTAAAACCCGTTTGCTGACAAGATACCGACTCTTCCGGAATAATTCGATGAAGTATGGATCTGGAGAGGGGGAAAACCCTGTCATACAGGTGAAACCGTGTGCAGAATTCACGATCTGCCCTCTCATTTACACCTTCCCAATAATCCAATAATAACGAGACATGGATGTCTTATCATCTGATTGACCTGATTCAGTCGCTGGGAACGCCACGTATTCTTGTTCTGGGCGATCTCATTTTGGACCGTTACCTCTGGGGGAACGCGGAGCGCATCTCCCAGGAAGCACCGGTGATACTGCTTCGTGAACAGGAACAGGAGATTCGTCTCGGTGGAGCGGCAAATGTGGCGAATATGCTGCGTGGTCTGCAAGCCGAGGTCACAATGGCCGGGGTTGTCGGCGCTGATCGCGATGGCGAAGACGTTTTGGCTGCCCTGAACACAGTTGGTGTCGATTGCGCAGGCGTTCTGACTGACCACACACGTCCGACAACTGTCAAACAGAGGTTGATCGGCCAGGCCCAACATCGGCACCCACACCAGATGTTGCGAATCGATCGGGAATCGAGACAGCCATTGGAGGTAATGTATGCCACCCAGTTGATGGATCGTGTTATTTCTTGCATTCCCAGACACGATGCCATCCTGATTTCCGATTACGCCAAGGGGGTCTGCACACCCGAGGTGTTAAGACGCGTGATTGATGTGGCACGGGATGCGGGTGTGCCAGTGATTGTCGATCCTGCACCGACCGACGACTACTCAATTTATCGCGGTGCAACAGCGATGACTCCCAATCGTGATGAAACCGGTCGGGCGACCGGCGGCCGCTTATTGAAAAGTTATGATGACGCATTCGCAGCGGGAAAATCACTGGTTGAACAACTGGAACTCGACCTGATTTTCGTCACTCTCGATAAAGATGGAGTTGCGGTCGTCAGGAAAGATGGAAGTCAGGAAGCATTTCCCACCAGGCAGCGAAAGGTTTACGATGTTGTCGGAGCCGGGGATATGGTTCTTTCCGCCATCGGACTGGGAGCGGCGGCTCGTTGGAAAGATGCCGACATGGCAAGACTGTCGAACATTGCTGGTGGGCTGGAAGTCGAACAGGTGGGAGTTGTCTGCCTGTCGCGCGATGAACTTGTTCAGGACTTGCTTCAGGATCGCAGCCGGAATGAACAGAAAAATTGCAGAATCGAAATTGTCAAACGCCATCTGGAATCACGTCGACACCTGGGCCAGAAAATTGTCCTCACCAACGGCTGCTTCGATGTCCTGCACATCGGACACGTCAGCTATCTGAAACAGGCCGCCGAGTTGGGAGACTGTCTGGTTGTCGCGATCAACAGTGATCGAAGCGTAAAGAAACTCGATAAAGCGGCCGATCGTCCCATCTTTCCGGAATTGCAACGCGCTGAAATGCTCGCTTCCCTGGAATGTGTCGATTATGTTGTCATCTTCGATGAAGAAACGCCTCACGCGGTTCTTGAGGCCCTCCGTCCGGATATGCTGGTCAAGGGAGGAACCTACACTCCCGAGCAGGTTGTCGGACGGGAAATCGTTCTCGGCTACGGCGGAGAAGTGAAAGTTCTGGGCGAAATTCCCGGCGTCTCGACAACAGAAATCCTGGCCCGCCTGCGTGGCGACCGAACCACTCTTCCCCATCCGGCGAGATCGCCCCAGCCAGATGATCCAGTCAGGAAGGCAGGATGAAAAGAGCAGTCTGGCTACCGAACTGGATTGGCGATGCGGTCATGGCAACCCCTGCCCTGCGGTTGCTGCGAGATCGTTTTCCCGACAATGAACTCATCGGGATCTACCGCGTTCCCAATGACGACGTGCTGGCTGGCAGTGACCTGCTGGACGGAATGATTCTCGACCAGAGCAGCAGCAAATTTTCCTGGAAACAGAAAACTGCGTTCCTGCGAAAACTGCGTGCAGAACGGTTTGATGAAATCATTTTGATGACCAATTCCCTGCGTACCGCAGCGGTAGCAAGACTGGCAGGCATTCCCAAAAGAATCGGCTTTCAACGTGACGGAAGGGGCTGGTTGCTGACGGATCGCCTGCAACCGAAATCCCGCACTGTGCCAAACCCTGTTCTGGATGAGTATCTTCGCCTGGCACGTTATGCCTGCGGGATAAATGAAAGTGATACCAGTCCAGACACGCCAGCAATAGAGCTGCAGACAACTCCGGAAGATGAAGAATCCTGGAACGAGTTTGCAAGCAGATTTCAACTGAGCGAAGGGGCGTATCTCTGCCTGAATTCCGGTGGCGCATTCGGAGCAGCCAAGCTCTGGCCACTGGAACATTTTGTGGAATTGGCCAAACGAATCGCTGGTGAAATGGAACTGCCGATCGTGATGCTGTGTGGCCCAGCCGAGCAGGAGTTGGCGAGAGAGTTCACAAAACAAGCCGATCATCCACTGATCCACTCGCTGGCAGAAGAATCGATCAGCGTCGGCCTTTCCAAAGCGACCGTCAAACATTCGCGATTGATGATCACAACCGATTCCGGCCCGCGACATTTCGCAGCCGCGTTTAATGTCCCGGTTGTCACGTTGTTCGGCCCGACCCATATCGCCTGGAGCGAAACGAATTACGTCAATGCGATTCACCTGCAGCAGAGCGTTGATTGCGGCCCATGCCAGAAAAGAACCTGCCCCTTCGGTCATCACCGATGCATGCAGGAATTGAGTGTCGATACGGTTTATGAAAAGACGTGCCAACTGCTCAGCCAGCTCAGTGGGAATCAGGAACGTGTCGCCTGAATAACCGTCTCGAGTGAATACCGGTATGAATAACCTCTGGAATCGCATCGTTTATAGCTGCTGGTCCCCGCTTTACGACTGGTTGATCGCCTGGTCGGTGTTTGTCAATGGGCGAAAGCAGGCGTGGAAACTGGCTGATGTGAAGCAAGGCGAAAAGGTGCTTTTGGCAGGTGTGGGCACCGGTGTGGATCTTCAATATATTCCTGATGGAGCGTGCCTGACCGGTGTGGATATCAGCCCTGCCATGCTGAAAATCGCCCAGAAAAAATCGGCTCGACTCGGCAAACCGATACAACTACTGCAAAGCGATGCAGAACAGATTGCCTTGCCTGATCACAGCTTCGATGTAGTGGCTCTCAATCTGATCCTCAGCGTGGTCGCCAATCCGACCGCCTGCTTTCGGGAAGCTGTCCGGCTGACCAGACCAGGGGGACGCATTATTGTTTTTGATAAATTCGTCACCAGTCAGAAACCGCCTTCGTTCACCAGACGGTTAACCAATCTGCTGACCCGTCCGTTCGGAACCGATATCAACCGAAATTTCGAGGAGATGATTGAAGGAACCGATGTCACGATTCTGGAGGACAGACCTCTCTCGACCAACTCGGCTTTTCGCACCATTCTTGTTGGCGTCTGAACTTTCCAAACACATGAAAATCACCCGGCCCAATGGAGTTCCTCGTCGGCCAAATCCGTGTCTGTCTGGGCATCGAGGATTTTCAGGTCTTCAGCAGGCAGGAGGCGGTCCAGTAAATATCGGATCGGAACCAGGAGGACGATAAATAACGGGAAAGTCAGCCGAATCCATTTGACAGGACTCAAATTGATTAGACACAAGGCGACAAGAGAACAGAATTGTACGAACGTGAAAATATGGATAATACGAATCGGAACCCGTCGAATGTAGTGCGTACCGGGATACAGGGCGGAATCCATCAGCCACAGGTTCAATCGTTCAATAAACTGATTTCCGGTCAGAGATACAACTCCCATGTAAAGAAACAGACCGAACAGAACAGCCATCGGCGTCATCGCCAACAGATGCAACGCCACCAGACTGACGCCGATCAAAGCGTGAATCAGAAAGGGCGTCAGTCGATTTTCTTCCACGTGAACGATGCGCTCTTTGGTCTCTCCCGAAGAAAGCAGCACTTCCTCGACATTGGCCAACCCGCGCACATGAGCCAGCGATCGAACCGTTGCTGCGACCAGCCAGGGAAGGCCAAAAACCGAACAGATGGCGACCAGAATCGCAATGACGGTCAAATCGAGATGATACGCGGCTCCCTTTTTCAGTTTCAGATCGGGATTGTTGATCAGTCGTGATGTCACGTTCTGTACCAGGAAAATGAGCACGCTTGTCAGAAAAGCGGGCAGGATCGCCAGCATTTTCAACTGCGGAGAAAGCCGGGAGCCATCGACAATCCATGAGCGTGGCAAACCGGATTCCGACTCGACATACGTCGGACGGATCGATTCCGGAACAGCCAACTGATCCAGATGAATTTCATCCCGGAAGATAAAAGCGATTATCGCCATGATGGTAATGGCAATTGTCGGGCCGAAATCGGAAAGGAATTCCCTCATCCAGGGCATCAGATACCGGCTGCGTCTGAATCGCGAAAGATTCAGGGCGATGGAAAATGTTCCGACAGCCAGGATCAACGAAAGAAACGCCTTGTCGTGATTGACGCTTTCGTTGCCAAAACTTTCCTGAAAGAGGTAGACGATCGCTTTGACGGCCTCATAAATAAACATCAGGGACATCAATGCCGAAAAAACATCATCGCTGAACCGCGTAAAATATCGCATCAGACAGGATGCGTCGAAGGCAGCCAGTATCAGCAGAATAATCGCGGTCCAGAACCCGATCCACTGATACATCGGCAGAAACGGAATTTCCATCTCCAGACACAAATCGTACAGGATGCCCGTAAAAACGAGCAGCGGCCCGACTCCCCCCAAAAGGATAAGCGGCTGCCCGCCCAGAGCAGCATAGAGCATCCCCCCGAAGGCGGTTGCGACCAGCATTTCAACAACACCAATTTGCTGATTGGTAATGGCCCCCATAATTCCGCCAAAAGTGATCGCAGGAGCCAAACAGGCAAAAAAGAGAAACACGATGGCGGAAAAAGACTTCCTGCACCAGCCACGTCTCCAATCGTCCCGGTAATGCACGATCCGTCGGGCAAAATCGTCCCTGACTCCCCCAAAGAACCGGCCACTGAAAACAAGCCCTTCTTCTTCCAATGTTTTTTCGGGGGAAACTTTCGATTCTGCGTGGCGTTTGACAAACCGGGAAAGTGATTCAAGCAGATCGCTTCGGGAACGCGCTTCGGTCAGCTCGTATCGAAATTCGTCATCTGACATCAGCCGGGCGATTTGCGTCAGCGTATCGAGATGTTCCGAAGCGTAATCGACTGGCCCGAGCAGAATAAAAAAGAAACGTGTCGGAACACCGTCCAGCGCTCCAAGATTGATCGGCTTACGAAGTCGAACAAAAAATACGAGAGGCTGTTTCAATTCAGCGACATAGGCATGCGGAATCGAAACCGACTGCCCGATAGCTGTTGAGGCGACTTTCTCCCGCTCCCAAAGTGCAGCCCGAACCGTTTCACGATGCTCTGCGTTCAATAAATCGCGAGAAACAAGATGATCCAGTGTTGCAGAAAAGACCTCATCGAGCGAACCTGCTTCCAAATCAAGCAGAAAAGCGTCATCATGGAGAGCATTGACAAAAAATTGCATGGACACCAACTCGAATAGTACCTGATCCATTCGTGCTGGATCAGCAGTGGAAAGAGCAGTTGCGACAGACAACTCGACAGGACAATAAAATGCAAAACCCGCGACAGGGTAATTCAGCCAAAGTCTCTCCGCAAGGCTACATTCTTTGCGGAGGCAAGAGCAGGCGGTTTGGCGAAGATAAGTCCCGTTTTGAGATAGAAGGCGAACCGATGATTTCGCGTATCGCCAGGTGGTTGGGAAACTGGACGGACAGAATCACCGCGATTGCAGATGCCCCCGACAAGTACCAAGATTTGCACCTGAATACGATTTCAGATTTGCATCCCGGGATGGGGCCACTGGGCGGATTGCAAACCGCTCTTGTCCATGCGAAAGCAACTTCTTCGTGCCGTTGGATTATGCTCGTCAGTTGCGATATGACACGCCTTCCCACAAACTGGCTCGATACGTTATGGGAACAGGCAAAGAACTCGCCTCAATACGATGCCGTTCTTTTCAAGGAACTGTCCCACTCCATATTTCACCCGTTCCCCGGTTGTTTTCATGTCGATCTGATGAGCGCGGTTGAAAAACAGATCGCTGCACGTGAACTCTCGCTGCAAAAAATGTTCCAGCTCGCAGGTGAGCGGATCAGCGCCATGAAACTCCCTGAAGATTGGCCTGATGTTCCTCAAATCAATACAAAAAACGATGCAGCCCGCTGGAAAGCCAATAATTCGTGATGGCGATCCGCCCAGCGTTTTCCTTGTTTTTATTGCCACACCAAACAGACAGCACGCCCATCATTCGCGCAACCTGTTCCCCGAAACAATAATATCTGCAAGCAGTTATCGGATTGGGGCACCAGTTGATATCGTTGACATGACATAATGGACATCTTCATCTCTTGATTTTATCGCCCATTCATCTCACGATACGAACGGTTAGGCTCTCATGTTCCATCGAGTCTCGTCTTGCAACAGTTTTCATCTTGTCACAGTTTTTCCCTTCGACTGTCAAGAATGTTTCGTCATGAAAAATAACATTTCCTGGTTCCATTACCTTTTCGCTCTGTTTGCGATGCTTCTTCTTGAGCTACATCTTTCCGGCCCACTTGAAGCTGGCGAGAAGTTGATTGATCATTACCCGGAGGCGAAAAATTCCGGCTGTATGAAGTGTCACGCCGAGATCGAACTGATTCGCGAGTCCGGTTCGGAAATGCTTGAACAGATTATGAAACAGGGAAAGGAAGCGGGCGATCCGGCTGGTTGCGTGGTCTGTCATGGCGGCGATCCGAACGCGACCGAAAAGGAAGCGGCTCATTCGTTCGAAAAATTCTATCCTGATCCGGGCAGCCCGTGGATCAACGAAAACACGTGCGGAAAATGTCACCCGCAACACTGCGAAGTACAGTGGCGAAGCCTGATGATGACCGAAGCGGGCAAGATTCAGGGAGTCGCCTGGTCGTTCGGTTCGCTCACCGGTTACGAACACAAATGGGCCAACTATGCGGTGAAGAATCCGGAGAATCCGCAGGATCGCCTGGGGAGCGACGTCTATCGCCAATATATGGAACGGTTGAAAAAAATGGAGCCGGACGTTTTTGTGGATCGCCATGTCGCACTCCCGGAAGCACCAACCGATCTTTCCAAATTGAAAGATGACCCCACGCTCGCCGCTTTCACTTACATTCGGCAGGAATGTCAGCGCTGCCATCATGCGGTGAAAGGGCGACAGAAACGGGGCGATTACCGCGGCATGGGTTGCTCCTCCTGTCACGTTCCCTACAGCAACGAAGGTTTGTATGAAGGAGACGATAAAACGATTGATCGGGAAAAACCGGGGCACTGTCTGGTGCATTCGATACAGGGAACACGCGAAGCAAAGGTGACGGTTCACGATAAAACATATTCGGGCATTCCAGCTGAAACCTGCACGACCTGCCACGATCGCGGGAAACGCATCGGTGTTTCTTTTCAGGGATTGATGGAAACCGCTTACCATGCTCCGTTCGCCGCGGATGGTTCGGATCAACCGAAATTGCACTCGAAACATTACATCGCGATGGAGCAGGATATTCATTACATCAAAGGGATGACGTGTCAGGACTGCCACACTTCAATTGACGTACACAGCGACGGGTTTCTGGCCGGAGCAAACCTGGGAGTTGTACAAATTGAATGCGCAGATTGTCACGGGACACCCGATAAATTCCCGTGGGAATTGCCACTCGGCTTCATGGATGAATTTGAAGAATCTCCCGCGACAGGCGAACCACGCGGTTTGACCAAACAGCTCAACAGTCACACTGTTCAGGGAACCATTTACGCACCGGAAGATGGCTATCTGCTCACAGCCCGCGGCAATCCTTACGGTAATGTCGTGAAAAAAGGAGAGCAGATCATCGTGCATACCGCCAACGGTAAAGACCTGACGCTAAAGCCGCTCAAATCCTTGAAACAGCAGAACAAAATCAGCGATCGCGGCATCGTGGCGATGTCTACCGTCAGCAGGCATATGAAACGGATGGAATGTTATACGTGTCATGCTTCATGGGCACCGCAATGTTACGGCTGTCATGTGAAGATCGACTACACCGATCCCGCCAAATGTCCCCAACAGGAATCGAAGCCGGACGCCAAAGAAAAAGCGATTGCAGCCGCTTTGAGAAAAACGAAAAAGGAAAACTTCGATTGGGTCGCTGCGGGGCGAAAACATCAGGATCCGAAACACGCAGCCGATCGTGGGGAATCATCTTATGATACGATAATTCCCGGCAAGGTGAGCGAAACACGTTCCTATCTGCGTTGGGAAAAACCGATGCTCGGCGTCAACGGCGAAGGACGTATTACGCCGCTCGCTCCCGGATGCCAGCCTTCCGTGACAATCATCGGAGAAGATGGCAAACCGATTCTCGTCAACCACGTTTTCCGTACGATGGCAGGGGCGGAAGGAGCTGGCGAGGAAGGACAACTTGCACTCGATATGTCTCCCGTGCAACCACATACGATGACCAAAAACGCCAGAAGCTGCGAATCGTGTCATGCCTCCGAGAAAGCGCTCGGCTACGGTATCGATGGCGCCCGGAATCTGCGCCGACTGGATGAAACAATTATCGTCGATATCGAAACGATAGAGGGCGATATTCTTCCGAAAAAAACGCGCCCGCAATTCCAGAAAATCGAGAACATGGATACCGACTGGTCCCGCATCGTTTCTGAAGACGGGAAACAGTTGATGACGGTCGGGCATCACTTCAAACTTTCACGACCGCTTAACAACGAAGAACGGGCGATGATGAGCCGCGCCGGTACCTGTTCTGCTTGCCATCAGGAACTGCCGAAAGAAAACCTGGCGACCAGTTTTCTGCATCACGTCGCCAAATACTCCGGCCAACTCCCCGACGACCCCCACAAACACGCAAGCCTCATTCACAAAATCGTTCTACTGGCAGCGTGGGGACAAACCGCAGCGGCCGCTCTTGTTCCGATCATCTTCATCGGCGTATTTGTGTGGTTCAAAAAAAGAAAAGCAACCAACCGGAAATCCGGTTAGTTGCCTGGACGATATCCACAACTCGCAAATCCGCACATCCTGAAGTGCAGAGACGCGGCAGGTGAATCAAGTGAACCCAATCGCGTGAACCATCTGATTCAAATTCAGTTCGAGTTTACTTGATTTCTTTAATCCGCATCTTTCTGAACTCAACCCCTCCGCCGTGGCCGCAAAGCCTGATGTAACCATCTTTGGCGAAAATACGATGATGTTTTTTCCCATCGATTGTCTTGCCATCGGGAGCAGCCTCGTGCAATTTGGCATCGACAATAACCTGACCATTCAGGGTAACCTTGATGTGATCGCCAATAGCAGAGATTTCTTCGACATTCCACTCGCCCACTTTTTTCAACGCTCCACGTTTGGCCGGGACAACACCATAAATGGAACCGTGGTACTGCCAATCTTTCAAATTGGCATAACGCTCGGCACTGTT
>JALWSL010000631.1:0-2573 GCA_027080405.1 Planctomycetaceae bacterium | reverse complement strand
TCTTTCGGCATCAGACTGACGAAACATTTTTCATCTTCCGCGTTCAAGGTCGCCGAAAAAACGAGGACTGCCAGGAAACTCATGAGAGGAACATTGAACAACATTTTTTTTGTCATGGACGCCATTAATTTTACTCCAGTGGGGGTTAATCGAGGTTAGTGAGGTTTGCTATACTTGTGGCAGAACCTGTCGCACCTGGACCGTGCACCGGTTCTGTACTGTGTTCCCATATTGTTATCATAAAATCGTGATTATGCAATCACATCGTCCAATAAAGAGATACCGACAACTTCATCTGCACTGATCAGCACCTTTTCGCGATTGCAGTGAATCCCATGAATTTTGGAGTCGACAATGTATCTCTCGCGCGTTGTGGTCGTATCCCGCAGGTCGTGAATATCCGCATTTTCGATAATCAGATAACGATGATCTGCCGCCACGAATGTTCCCAGGCAGACAAACATGCTTCGTAAATCGAGAACAACTTCACGATTGTGAAAATGCTGATACAGGATCGAATCTGTCTTATCGGGCATCAGTTGCTCCAGGGAAAACAATAACTTCAACAGCACAAGTGTATTGCAGTGCGACGCGTATCTGCAACTCATTTCAGTTTCGTCCTCCAACAAATTGCGGAGCAGTCATCTTGCCATCGATTCAGGAAGAAATAGAACGCTGGGGACCGGATCGAATCATTCAGTACAGCCCCACACTGGCGGAATCCCAAAAATATACTGAACAGCTTGCGCGATCCCACTATGAAAACTTCCCGGTGGTCACCTGGCGGTTGCCTGCAGAATTGAAACAGCCGTTTTATGATATTTACGCCTTTTGCAGATGGGCGGACGACCTGGCCGATGAACTAGACTCGCAGGAACAATCACTGGAAATGCTCCACTGGTGGCGGGAAGAACTGCTGAACTGTTACGCTGGCCAAGCCAGCCATCCCGTTTACGTTGCTTTGCGGAAAACAATCAGCCGTTTCGTCATTCCAGCCGAACCATTTCATCATCTCATCGACGCTTTTGAACGCGACCAGAAACAGACTCGCTACGAAACGATCGATGATTTACTCGATTACTGCTCGTGCAGCGCCAATCCCGTCGGGAGAATATTGCTGCACCTGTTCGAAACGACCGATGCCGAATCGTTGCGTCTTTCCGATTCGTTGTGCACAGGATTACAACTGGTCAACTTCTGGCAGGATGTCGCCAGAGACTGGGATATCGGCAGGCTCTATCTTCCTCAGGAAAGCATGCGACAATTCGATGTCACCGAACAGGTCCTTCATACGAAACAGTCAACTCCCGGCTTTATCCGCATGCTCCAGCATGAAGTTGAGCGTGCAGAACAATTACTGAAAGCCGGTTTTGAATTGGGAAGTCGTGTCCCTGCCCGGGTGCAGTTCGATGTCCGCCTGTTCGCGTTGGGGGGACTTTGTTTATGCGAGAAAATTCGGAAAATCAACTACCGCGTTCTTGAACAGCGTCCCCGACTGAAAAAGACGGATCTGCCCAGGCTATTCTGGCAGGCGTGGCGGGGGCGAAAACCGTAAACACTGCCCATCTCATTCTGCCCGTCTCATTCTGCCCAGGTAGTTACTGTCCAGCCTGCCAGTTCTCATCCAGCTGTTTTCCATCCATCCATTTCAGCTTTTATATCTGTAACATTGGAATTCCCGTTGCAATCGGTTAGAGTCGAATGACTGGAACATCCTCACGGTCTAAACAGCGACCAGAGGGACTTTCTTTCCACCGGACGCAACTCCCTGGAGAGAGTCCTGCCGGTTTAGTCGGAATAGAATTGAATTGGGAGAATCAAATGAAACTGCGAACTCAACTACTGCTGGCAACCTGCCTGGCGTTTATGTCAATCCAATCCGTTTTTGCAGGTCGAGTCGCTATCGATGTGCATGATTATCAGGCAGATGTCAAAATCGATGGCGAACTGTTCACAACCTATCACTTTTCGCCTGATCTGATGAAACCGTATTTTCATCCGGTCTTTGCTCCCGGCAAAAAGCTGGTTGTCCGTAAAGAAATCTTCGATAAACAGGGACAGGGGAAAGGGCATCAGAAGGGGCTCGATCATTTCCACCACAAAGGACTCTGGATCGCAATCGACAGTATCAACAAGGAAATGCTCAACTACTGGCACGAAGAAAACCGCATGAAAACGGAAAATGTTTCCGTGACAACATGCGCGGACAACGCGACGCTTCATGTCGATAACATCTGGCTCGACAACGATGAAAAACCGATTCTGAAAAACAGTGTCGATTTCACTTTCACACCGGACCGTATGATTATCTGCGAAATGGCTTTGACTGCTCTGGATCAACCTGTCACGTTTGGTGACACCAAGGAAGGACTTTTTGCCATACGTGTCAACTACGAAATGCGAGGTCTTTCCGGCGGACGAATTGTCAACGCTGATGGTCTCAAAGGCGAAAAAGAGTGTTGGGGCAAACCGACCGCCTGGATCGATTATCATGGCGAAGTCGGAGGCGATACCGTCGGAGTGGCTCTGTTTGATGATCCAAACAACTTTCGCCCATCCCGCTATCATGTTCG
>JALWSL010000630.1 GCA_027080405.1 Planctomycetaceae bacterium | reverse complement strand
ATTGATCGAAAAACAGGCCGGCCGATCAGGTCGCGCATCGATCATGTGATCAACATGGCCGTCCAGGTTAATGGACGCCAATTCAAACAGCAAAAACGGGTCGTCACTTCAATCCGCATGTTCCCCGGCCAGGAAATGAACAGTCCAGCGCAGTCTACGGCCCAAAAGAGTCCCCGGAAATCAGACCTTGTTCTCAGGCCAGCCTCTCAGCAAAAACAAAAATAGCGTCCGCGTCACAGGTCAATCTGCTGAAAATACCCGCAGCTTTCCGGTTCCAGCTGGTTTCACGCTGAGCTGATAACTTACAATTCATGCAGGTTCTCAACGGGATTATTGGCAGGAAGTGATTGTGAGCGAAGCTGAACTTGTTTTTATGATGGGGCAATACGAAGCCCGGATTCCAACCGACCGGCTTTACGCCGAAAATCATATGTGGATCCAACAGAAAGGGTCTCGCCTGTTTGCCGGCTTCACAGCTTATTCAGTGCGATTACTGCAGGATGTCTACTTTCTGGACTGGGAACTGGCAGCGGGTTCTGCGATAGAAAAAAAACAGACGATTGGCGAAATTGAAAGCGCCAAAGCCGTATCCAGTCTGACGGCCCCCGGAAGCGGCACTGATATACAATTCAACGAGGAATTGCTAAACGACCCATCCCTGATCAACACCGATCATCTCACAGCCGGCTGGTTATTCTCTTTTCTCTCCGATCGTGGCGAGGAAGATTATCTGACCGCCGAGCAGTATGTCCAGTTTCTGGATGAAGGCTGGGAAGAAACACAACGGATGATCAAAGGGCAAATCCAGTAGGCAGAGCGGGAAACGCAGGCTGCCTAATCGAACTTCCACGACCGGGCGAGTTTGACAGCTTTGGACTGGGTTGGAACATGGGGCCAGAGGCTTTCGATCTTCATGATTTTCAGAACGGCCTGCATGTCATCGGACGCGTTACACAGGATCATTTGTCCGCCCTGTTCCTTGACTGCCTGCCCGAATGAATTGATCATCCCGATCATGATACTGCCAAAATAATTCGAATTTCTCAAATCAATGACCAGACGCCTTAGGTGATCGTTGCGAATCATTTCCACGATTTCTTCCGACTCTCGATGAAGATCGACATCGCGGAAACTGAGGGTGTCTCCCAACGGCGTCATCACGACCACGCCGCCACGATGCTTCGAAATGTCGAACGCGTTGGTATTTTTGGTCATGCGATATGTTTCCCAAAATGAATGGACAATTTTATGACGGTCACGACACATCCCGAATTCTTACAGCACTCGATACTCCCATAAACGCATTCCTGCGTTTCGATTCTTGTCAGCAAAGTATTATAACTCTTGCCCTGATAGATCGAAAGCATCAAAGAGCATCGACGCCTTCCCCTTGATTAAGGGCAAAAAACAGACCCCGGATATAATACGAATGGCGTCGACCAGGTCGATTTGCATGCCAACAGGATAAAAGCAGTGATCGCTCAAAGGGAAAGATAATTCTGCGGAAGCTCCTGTGCAAAACTGTTTCAGTTTCTGGACACTCCACCAGGCAGAATCGACAGGTTTATTTGCAGTACTGTCCATATGTACCGATAACGGTTAAAGTTTACGGACGGTACGAAAACTTTTGAAAATCTCATTTTGGTTACGGTGGTCAGAACAGACCAGTCGTGCCGGGCATGCTCCAGGATGTGCAAAATACAACAAGTGACGAATTATCGAGGATCGAAACTGTTGCAAAATGATACACTTTTCATGCTCGGGGCCGATGAATGAAAATACGCAAAAAAAGTTGCATGCCGTAACATGTATCATAATAAGGGGTTATAGGAATCAACCAGAATTGGTCATGCAATTGGCACGCTATATGCTTTGTAATAGTTACATCGCGAGGGAAGCGTTGGCCCGCACTTTTCTTGCGTATCTCAAACCAGGTGTGACTGGCGGCGTAGCTGGTCGCGCCTGGTTTTTTTTTGAATTCTCCTCTCCTATGCACACGGCTCCTACACATACGGTTCGCATGGGCCGAATACCTTCCCTTCTCGACCGCCGTGATACGCAAACCTGAACACTTGCTCCTTTCCTTATCCATAATTTTCTGATTCTCATCTTCCCTGTTTTTCAGCGTTTACCTGTGAAACTCCATACGAATAGCAGTGATCGCGACCGTCAGACCAGTCGGAAACCCGTTTGTTCGTGTTCGTCGCCGCGAATGCTCGTCCCTGCGAAGTGGTACAAAGCAGACTGCGTTTTGCATTTTCCCCGACACCCGACCAATTCGCCTATTTTGATATCTTCTGTTTGCATCAAAAGGTAAATTGTGGAAAGGAAAGGGACCTGCCTATACTGCGTAATCTGTTTTCGATGGTCGAATCGGTATTCTTTAAGTTTGGGCTTGATCGTTGGGAAGTTTTGCTGAGGGAAAATCGCCATGTCGGAGAGGGTTTTCATCACGGGAGTCAGTTCTGGAATTGGTGCCGGATTGGCGGCTTATTACCTGCGCGCAGGTTGGGAAGTATTGGGATGTTCGAGGCGAGAACCCTCTCATCTGATTGGACAGAGCAATTTTCACTTTGTCAGTTGCGATCTTTCCCGATTCGATCAAGTTCCCGCTGCAATGGAAAAATTGTTCGAGGGAACCGACAGATGTGATCTGGCCGTTCTCAATTCAGGGGTGTTAAGTCCTTTTGGTGATATGCAATCGGTCACTATCGAACAGTGTCAGCAGGTGATGGCTGTCAATGTTTGGTCGAACAAGGCGATTCTGGATTGGCTACTTCCGTCCCCGATAGTGCTTCGCCAGGTTGTTACGATTTCATCCGGTGCAGCTGTCAATGGGAATCGTGGCTGGAATGCATACTCGATCTCAAAAGCGGCTCTGAATATGCTGACACTTCTCTATGCCAGAGAAGCACCCGAGACACACTTTACCGCTCTGGCCCCCGGATTGGTTGATACGGCGATGCAGGAGGAACTATGCAACCTTCCCCGTGATGGCCGTTACCCAACATTGGAAACGCTGCGTTCCAAACGGGGCACCGCTGATATGCCCGATGGAGACCAGCTGGCTCCACGTCTGGCCGAGGTTTTTACTGAACTTCCCAAACAGGTGGAGTCGGGGGAGTTTGTCGATATTCGCAAACTTCCCTGGTTAAAGGGATGATGCCCCAGATCGAATCGGTGCCGATCGATCGCCCCATGACAAAAAGTTCCCCGGACAATTTACAACACACAACAAACTGATGGCAATTATGATGACGAGTCTCACGGTTGAAAATTATTTGAAGACGATTTTACTGCTTGGAAACCGGACTGGCGAAGCGACCGTCTCAACGGGACAACTGGCAGAGGCGATGAATGTTCTGCCTGGAACGGTCACCAGTATGTTGAAGACACTATCAGATTCCAAACTGGCAACCTACAAACCGTATGCGGGTGTGACCTTGAGCGAATCGGGACGCTCGCTGGCTATGCGAATGCTTCGCAGGCACCGATTGATCGAGCTGTTTCTTGTCAACACGCTGGAACTGACCTGGGATCAGGTACATGAAGAAGCGGAGCACATGGAGCACGCTGTCAGCGATTTTTTGATTGACCGCATTGACGATTATCTTTCCCACCCCACCGTTGATCCGCACGGCGATCCCATCCCGGACAAGGAAGGTGCATTGAGAACGGATCCCGCCACTCAGGGGGTTCCTCTTTCCAGTTGCGAGCAGGGAGCCTGCTTTGAGCTGGTACGGGTGTTTAATCAAAACCCGGAATTCCTGCGGTATCTCACAGAACACCAGTTGAAAATCGGCAGTACCGGGAAAGTGTTGTCCAGAAGCGAAGAGGCTGATTTGATTACGCTCGAATCGAATCAACAGAAAATTCCGTTGGGGCTCAGTGCGGCCAGGGATATCATCGTAATTACGGGCCGATGAACTGGCTTCCCCGAGTTTTCTTTTCTATGATCTCCTCCCCGAACAGTTCCTGCTTCAACGCGATCTGTTTGCGGTTTCAAATTGCCAAAGGCTTCAAAATAACAATACGAAACAGACAGGAAAGACAGAAATACAATGGGTTTGTTTGATCGCCTGAAAAGAGGCCTGAAAAAAACATCGCAGGTGCTCAAGACCGATGTGCGCGACCTGTTCAAAAACGGCGAAATTCTCACGGATGATCATCTGGCAGAGTTTGAGAAAAGACTGATCGAATCGGACATGGGAGTTGCCGCCTCGATGGAAATTGTCGAGGAACTGCGAAAAAAACATCGTGGAAGAACCGTTGATCTTTCTGAAATCTGGAAAACAGTCCGCGACAAACTGGTCGAATTGCTGAAAGGGGACGAAGGCGTTAACTGGGATCCCAATGATGAACTTTCCCCACTGAACATGGCCCAACAGGGCCCGACCGTCATTCTTGTTGCCGGTGTCAATGGCGTGGGAAAGACGACATCAATCGCCAAATTGGCCAATCTGCTCCACCAGGCAGGCAAGAAAGTGGTGCTGGCTGCTGGAGATACTTTTCGTGCAGCCGCCGTCGAGCAGTTGACCATGTGGAGTGAAAGAATCGGCTGTGATATCGTCACCAAGCCGAGCGGGACCGATCCGGCCAGTGTCGCCTTCTCCGGCTGTGAACGTGCGTTGGAAACCGGAGCGGATGTGGTCATCATCGATACGGCTGGACGATTGCAGACGCAGAAAAATCTGATGCTCGAGTTGGAGAAAATCTATCGCGTCATCGGGAAGAAAGTTCCGGGTGGCCCCCATGAATCGCTACTGGTGCTGGATGCAACGACAGGACAAAATGGTGTCAATCAGGCGGAGGTGTTTTCAGAAATTATTGATTCCACCGGCTTGATTCTCGCCAAGCTGGACGGAACCGCCAAAGGGGGAATCGTGATCGCCATCAGAAAAAAGATGGGGATTCCGGTCAAATATGTGGGAGTGGGAGAACAGATTGACGATCTTCAACTGTTTGATCCAGAGCAGTTTGCCGACGCCCTGATTGCAGAATAACCGCAATTCCCATCAGTTTTCTTTGGCTGTTCACAAGCGTCGGCGGGCGGTTCTGCTTTTGATTTCTGGACTTCCGGGTTTTGGCCAACCCTGTTTGATCCGCTCATGCAATAACAGGGTTGCGCCGCGAGGTTTGCCCGGCGATTGTGATAGTGGTCTGTTGACAGGTGGAACCACTGATCAGGCAGGAGGAGAAAAATCTTCCGCCCCGGGTAGGCCTGGTTCTTCAGGAAATTGGGGCGGTGCGTCATTCTGCGGATTGACATAAAACTGGCTGATATCAAACTTGCCGGAGGTTTCCGATTCAAGAATCTTCAGTCGTGTTTCAAGTTGTTGAAAACGCTGTTCGATAAAAGGATCGATTCTTTCAGAACGTGGTTTCTTCGGGCGAGGAACTTTGGGGTATCCCAAATGTCGCTGCAACGCGGCATACATGTAAAGGGGGTCCTTTCCCCGATTCGCTTTTGCGATTCTCCCCTCGTGAACGCCGAAAAGGACAGGATACGACGGTTGATAGTCGGGGTTTCCGGTTCGTTTACGAACTTCCCAGACACGAAATTCCGAACGGGCATACACCATTTCCGAGAATTCGATGGCTCCCAGGGACTGACGGATTTTGGCGATCCAATCAGCCCAATCACGATCGAACATCGGATCCTCCGCAATCGCTTTGAGTCCTTCCTGATACCCGAGACCGTTTCGGGCAATACTTTCGAACTGGTAAAGGAACAGGCCCTGTGGAGAGATATTTTCACCAGCGAGATACTCGGCTTCTTTTTCCAGTATTTCCAGTCCGGTTCTCATATCAAAACGGGCACGATCCAACTCCGCCTTGTTCAGAACGAAGCATTGAAAAGGGGTGAAATAATGGGCAAGCCGGCTCATTCCCCCGCTGATTTTTCCGTGCAGAACCAATTCGGAATTCAAGAAATCGAGCGCCATCGGCAGCTTCGTCGTCGAAAGGATCTCCTGCGCGACACTGGCAAGAATCTCCTGCGCGGGCAGATTTTCATCCAGACGTTCCCGGTACGTCCGAAAAAAATACGCCTGTTCCACGTATTCATCACGCTCATGAAAAGTGTTGACCAATCGATTTTTTCCTGCTTTACCAAAGGAAATCTTCACCAAAAAGGATGAACAATCTTCCGCCCGAGCATAACGAATGAAGAAAAGATTTTCACTTCAATCGTTACCGATGGTTTCGACAGGTTCGGTAGCAAGATGAAAACTTGATCCTTCGTTCCCTGCACCAATCAGGGTGAGTGAAGCGGACGATGCCGGTTGCCCTCTCTTTGTGTTCTCACTCTCCGGGTGCTAGAATGTGATTTTCGTTCTATGGGTTCCATCCTAGATTTCTTCTTCCAATGCAAGATGCCAACTTCAATATCGCGGATCGCCTGACGCAAGCTGCCAACTGCTGGCCTGGATTGCCTGCGATTCTGTTTCCTGAATCACGTGACCGAGTCGGGCGCGTCGCCTACACACAACTGACTTTTGCGCAACTGCAACAGGAGACAGAGCGGCTGGCATCCGGTTTACAGAAAATGGGAGTTCGGCCGGGGCACCGATTGGTATTGATGGTGCGTCCCGGAATTGAATTTATCGCATTGACCTTTGCCATTTTCAAAACCGGGGCCATTGTTGTTCTGATTGATCCGGGGATGGGGCGGAAGCGGATCTTCGATTGTCTGGACGAGGTGGATCCGGACGGTTTTGTCGCGATTCCGCTGGTTCATCTCATTCGTCAACTTCGAGTGGGGAAATTCAAAAATTCCCGTTTTAATGTTTCCGTCGGCAAGCGTCTGCAATGGGGGGGAGTTTCCTACGTCGATCTGCTGAACCGTGGCGATCGTTCTTTCAGGACAGTCGAAACAACTGAAACCGATCAGGCCGCAATCATTTTTACCAGTGGCAGCACCGGCCCGCCCAAGGGAGTCGTTTACGAACATGGCATGTTTAATGCCCAGATCGAGTTGCTCCAGAGGCAGTATCAGATCCAACCGGGTGAAATTGACCTGCCCGGCTTTCCCTTGTTCGCTCTGTTCAATCTGGCGATGGGCGTTACAACAGTTATTCCGGATATGGATCCGACCCGTCCCGCAGACGTTGTTCCGCAACGCATTATCGAAGCGATTGAAAATCAGGGAATCACCCAGGCGTTTGGTTCACCCGCCTTGTGGAATCGTGTCGGAAGATACTGTGTCGAAAAAAAAATAAAATTGCCATATCTCAAACGAATTCTTTCAGCCGGGGCGCCGGTACCGGTGCATGTGCTGGAAAAGATGAAACAGTCCTGTTCCGACCCTCTAGCTGAAATGCACACTCCCTACGGAGCGACCGAAGCGCTGCCGGTCTGTTCCATTTCTGCAACCGAAGTCCTCCAGCAGACCGCTGCGCTGACTGCTATCGGAAAAGGAACCTGTGTGGGGCAACCGTTTGAACAGGTTGATGTCCGCATTGTTGAACCGGTTGACGGCCCCATTCAGACAATCTCTGCAACAGAGCGGGTCGAAACAGGCGAGATTGGTGAAATTATTGTACGCAGTCCGAGTGTGACAAGAGAATACTTCCAACAACCAGAAGCGACCGTGGCGGCCAAAATTCCTGACAGCGATACCTTTTGGCATCGCATGGGAGACATGGGTTATTTCGACAAACAGGGCAGAGTCTGGTTTTGCGGTAGAAAAGCACACATTGTTCATACTTCGAGTGGCCCGCTATATCCGGTCTGCTGTGAAGCGATTTTCAACCAACACCCTCACGTCTACCGCAGTGCATTGGTTGGCGTGGGAGAAGTTGGTCACCACCGTCCCGTGCTGATTGCGGAGCCGGAATCAGGAGCCTTTCCGGAATCGGAAGAAGCGAAAAAGCGGCTCGTTGCAGAACTACTGGAGTTGGGACAAAGTAACGAGTTGACCAAACAGATCCAAACATTTCTGCTGCACCGATCCTTGCCTGTTGATCGCAGGCATAACGTGAAAATCAATCGCGAAGCTCTGGCAGTCTGGGCAGCGAAACAACTTTGATACAACCACTCAGCGCCGCAGAAGGCTTCCGGTGGGAAGCGGAGCAGATTTCAAAAATAAAACGTTTAACGTGGAGAAAGAAAAGTCGGGATGTCACAAATCAGTGCCGTTGTTTTCGATTTGGACGGTTTGATGTTCAATACCGAAGATATTTACAACGAAACAGGAACCGAACTGCTGCGCCGCCGTGGCATCGAGAACGCGCAACCGGTAATCGAAAAGATGATGGGCCTGCGAGCCGAAGAAGCATTCCGCGTGATGAAACAGATGTGCGGTTTTTCTGAATCGATTGATCAGATCCAACGGGAATCGGATCAAATTTTCCAGTCGCTTCTGCATGAGAAACTCGCCCCGATGCCCGGTCTGTTTGAATTGCTCGAAATGATCGAACAGCGCCAATTGCCCAAAGCGGTCGCCACATCTTCAAGCAGAAAATATCTGGAAGAGGTGCTCGACCGATACCAGTTGTTGCCACGTTTCCAGCATACACTCACCTCCGAAGATGTAACTCGCGGGAAGCCCGATCCGGAAATTTACCTGAAGGTTGCCGATCTGTTCGCGATCCCCCCCGAAAAAATGCTGGTCCTCGAAGATAGCAGCAATGGCACAAAGGCGGCCATCGCGGCAGGCGCCCATGCCGTTTCGGTTCCCCACCAATTCAGTCGGAATCAGGACTTTACGGGAACCAGAAAGATAGCGGATTCACTGCTTGATCCTTACATTCTGGATTTGGTTCGCGCCACCGATTGAGAAGCCGTCAATCTCCCGAGATCGTCCGTCAAATCTGTCAAAATTGATGTGCAGCCAGAGGGGATCCCGTCGCGACTGATTGTCTCCTCGGGTGGAGATTCAATATCGGATCACTTCAGCGCGGTTGACAATGGGAAAGCCATCCTATTGAACACTTATCCGGGATGCCGCTGTTGTCTGCATGCGCCTACGGCTCGCTGCCGAGACGATTCCGCATCTGTTCCTCATCATCGATCAACAGCGCCCAGATTTTTTTCCGTTCTTCGTAACCTTTCAGCTCTTCCGCGGCGATCGCCTTACGGACTTCTTCTGCATTGGTTTTCACCTTCATATTTGGAGGTCGGTAGCCAACTCCGCCCCACCAGTTCACATAGGCCCAGCCCGGATTATAATCGGTTTGGTAGGTTAAAGTCTGTTTATGCAGATTGACCTTCACCTGTTCGTCCCGCAGAGATGCGGCTAACGCCCGGAATCTCTCTACCGTACGTTGACCAAAGCCGAGAAATTCCCGTTTGACATTTTTAGTCGGAAGTCTTTCAATTGTTCTGGCAAAGTTTTCGTGCCAGGCGATTGTGCTCTTGTAGTTTTTGGCGTTTTGATTGGCCCTGTTCAGGTTATCAATTTTCTTGCTCACTGCTTCGAAGTAATTTCTGGTTGCCCGTTCTGTTACGGTCAGTCCGTTTTTTTTCCTGTCTTTCTCCTTCACGACAGTTGGCGATTTGATGGTATGTTTCGCTTCAGAAGTGGGAAGCGATGCAGGGTTGCTCATGGGAGTAATCAGGGACAGAATCCGGTGCAGACTCTCCTCGGAAAGTTGAGTACGCAGGATCAGCGAGTTTCCGGAAGTGCTTATTTTCGAACCGGGTAACTCTTCGATCATTGCTCCACTATCTTCCAGAACGGAAAGAAAGAGCGTTTTCATCACGCTGCTGAGTGTTTGAATATCGCTGGAAAAATCGATTGAAATTTCACATTGAATCGTTTCGCCGGCTGTTGCGGTCAGTGTCACCCCCCGCAGCCCGGTGATTAGCGGAACAACGCGGTCTATCAGTTTTTGATGCTTGACGAAACGGCTGTCTTTCTCGATTTTCGCTTTGACAACCTGGGGATCGAGAACATTTTCAAGATTCAGGGCCAGGACGACATCTCCCGGTTTATCGAATGCCTGTCGCAGATAAGGCTTGATCGTGACGTTTGTCTTCTTCGAAGCCGATGCAATCCAGTTTGCCGCGTCCTGCCGAATTCCGGGACGGTACAAGCCAATGACACTTCCCGGAAACTCGACCAGATAGTTCCCGGCTTTTGATCTCACCACAGGGAGGCCGGATAATGATTCAATGGTCGCATTCTGCGATTTCGCAATTTCTTCGAAACTCACCTGCCGGGGCAACCGCATAACTCCCGTTGCCCAGACCTCCTGCGGAACAGAAGGATGAAACAGCGAGCCGACAACCACGGTATCGCCCCACGACAGGAAACCGCTTCGATCATCACCAAAATGTTCTCTGAGAATCTTTCTCCATTTTTCTCCCTCAGCTCGCGATGCAGTGGGGGCTTTTTTCAGCCTGATGAGAGAGACCGTATTGATGTTGTCTGGCAGGTATCTCGCCAGGTCTCCTGTTTTATCATTGGCTGTTTTATCATCGGCGTCGGCAGGTTGCGAAACAGCACCGACCAGTAATGCTCCAAGCCAAACGCAGAAGAAGGAATAACCCCGGATTGAATCATTGAACCGTCGCATGACTGACTATCTCTCGTTCACGATAAGAGTTCGAAAAGTACCGATAACAATGCATCGGAACAGTATGAGTCAGACGGGAGGAAATATCAAGGAGATTGATGCTTGAGAACGCCTGAATGATTTACACCTTCGATATCTATCCCGATTCGATCTCCCAATCTGAAGGCATCGCACCAAAGAAAAACACCCGGCTCCTGAACAGCAACTGAATGCCGAAAGGAACCGGGCGTCTGTTTCACAAACTGCCGCTGTTTTGAAATCAATACTCGCGTTTTGTTTTCAAGCCGGGCATGGGAACCGGATAGAGACCATTGGCATCTTTCAACAGTGGAGCCGGTCCATCAACGGTCAGTTTATCAGCATCGGGGGCAAACGCATGATCCAGCTTCATATATTGATCGAACGTGACAGTCCGTCCGGTATGGGCAGCCATCCGCCCCATGGAAGTCACGGCGGAAGCAATCACGCCCCGTTCCAGTTCGCTGTACGGCTTGTCGTTACGGATCGCATGCAGGAAGTGCTCCCATTCCAATTCGTAGGGGCTCTGTTCTTTATGCGGATAGGCCCAGACAAGATCTTCCTTGACAAAATTCTGCCCTTTGTAAATCCGGCTCTTCGCAGGGTGATGGGCCGAAGTAGAGATGACGGCTGAGCCCTTCGTTCCCTGAGCATAACTGGCGAATTCCTTATCGCAGCCGCTCATCGTACGTCCTCCCAAAAAGAGCTTCGTGCCGTCAGCGAAGGTGTATTCAACGGAATAATGATCGAAGTTCTGATCGACATAATCCCCTCGATAATGTCTTCCTCCAGCGGCTTTGGCTTTGACAGGCCAGGCGTTTTTCATCCAGCAACTTTCGTCGATGTTGTGGATCAGAAAATCGCTGAAAGCGCCTCCGCTTGCCCAAAGGAATGCATGGAAATTCTTGATCTGATAAAGAACTTCGGGCAATTTCCCATCATTGGGAAGGGCGAAAGCCGAACCGGTGGGACCAGCCTGGCGATAGGCTCTCAGTAACAGGATCTCACCAATTTCCCCCGCCTGGATTCGTTCATACAGTTCGCCCCGAGCAGAACAGTGCCGGCACATCAGACCGACCGCAACCTTCAAATTCTTCTTCTCGGCTTCTTTCCCCAAAGCAAGCATTTTTCGACTGGAAGGAGCATCCGCGGTAAGCGGTTTTTCCATGAAAACATTCAGCCCCTTTTCGATGGCGTATGTAAAATGAACCCATCTGAAAGCGAGAGGCGTGGTAAGTATGACGACATCGCCGGGCTTCAGGCAGTCCATGGCGCTTTTGTAAGCCTCGAAACCGATAAATCGGCGATCTGGTGGGACATCAACCTTATCACCAAATTTGCTGTTGAGCGAATTGTAACTCACGCTCAGCCGGTTGTCGAAAACATCGGCCATCGCGACCAGTTTCATCGGTCCCTGTTCTCTCGACAGAGCGTTCGCCGTTGCGCCGGTTCCACGACCACCGCAGCCGATCAAAGCAATCTGGATTGTCTCATCACCAGCGGCGTAAGCGCCTGTTGCAATGCTGCTGGTTGCGATTGCTGCGGAGGCAATCGCCGATGTTTTCAGGACATCTCGTCGGGAAAGGGATGATTCGGCGGGCTGATTCATGGAAGGAATTCCTTTGCTATTTCTGATTGTGAGATTACTTGAAGAAGTTACTTGACAGTGAAAATCCGAAGGCTCAGTGAAAACCCGAAGACTCGGAAAGCCTCAAGCGTCATTCTGCCATAAACGAGGATTGATTTCAATATACTGTATCATTCTGCACTATCGACGATCTACCCTGGCAAGACAAAAACATACTCTGTACACATTGCCAATCTGGTGAGCCAACTTGGGAAGGCATCCGTTTGGGGGGAGGCATCCGTTTCGATGTTGCCGTTTCACATGAACAGACTTAATTGTACCGAATAACTCTATAACTCTCGCCCGGTAAGCGGAATGATTTCGCGGCGAGACTTGTCAAATCGTTCAAGGAGAATCACAATGAGCCGGTCTCAAGGTAACCACCAACCGTTAAAACAACGGGCGGTTGAGTTCGGCTAGCGCAAGAGAAGGCGGCATATTGCTCCCTGATATCGATTCTACGGTAATTTGAAGAAAGAAGTAAAATGGATCTTCATGGTTTGGTGGAAAAACTGAAGCGGGAAAATGATTCGAAAATCGTGATGTTGGTTTCCGACGGCCTGGGTGGCTTGCCCCTCGAACCGGGCGGAAAAACTGAACTGGAAACCGCGAACACGCCGAACCTCGATGCCCTGGCGACCCGTGGGACACTTGGTTTAAGCACACCTGTACTCCCCGGGATCACTCCGGGCAGTGGTCCGGGACACCTGGGTCTGTTTGGTTACGATCCCCTGCAGTACGATATCGGTCGTGGCGTTCTGGAAGCTTTGGGAGTCGATTTTGAACTAGGCCCCAATGATGTCGCGATTCGGGGGAATTTCTGCACGCTTGACGAACAGGGGAATATCACTGACCGTCGCGCGGGAAGGATCGCCTCGGAAATCGGCAAGAAGCTATGCGATAAACTGGCAACAATCAAAATTCCCGGTGTTGATGTTTTTGTGCGACATGTCAAGGAATACCGTCTGGTCATTGTTTTCCGGGCCGAGGGTTTGGGGGGCGATCTCCATGATACCGATCCGCAACAGACCGGGGTTCCGCCATTGCCACCGACCGCGTTGAACGAGCAATCACAGGCAACCGTCAAAGTTGCGGAAGATTTCCTGGCTCAGGCAAAGGAACTTCTCAAGGATGATTACCCGGCCAACTTCCTGACCTTGAGAGGGGTGGCCAAATTGCCTCATATTCCGACTTACAAGGATCTTTACGGACTGAAAGCGGGAGCGATTGCCGTTTATCCGATGTAC
>JALWSL010000629.1 GCA_027080405.1 Planctomycetaceae bacterium | reverse complement strand
CTGTAGGCGAGGTGACCGACACACCACATGGGGTGGTTTCCCCCTGCAGAAGTCGGCATCGTCAACGGTGCGTCCTGCATATCCTTCGCCAAGGCCAAAATCCAGCTACCGCTCATTTCAAGCGACATTTTGATAAAGTCAATCGTCTGCATTTCTTCTCCGGCAGATGTAGAAAGCAATCAAAAAGGGAAATCCTCAGCCAGCAATATCTCAACCGACAGATCGTAACCCTAACCAGTTTTGAAGTCAATTAAGGCGGAAAGCGGTTGCAGGTCCCATGTTATTCGATTCTTGAGGATCGTAGAAAAATTGTCATGTTGATTCAATTTCTTCCGGACAGTGACTTAACAGCCAGTCTTCCAGGATAATCTGTTCAACATGAGGAGAACGAAGCAGGACAGCGTCGCGGCTGATGAGATTGGTTAGCCATGCCCTGCGGGCTGACCATCGGGAGATCGTACGCATTCCGTACCCCTTCCAGCTGGGTTGATCCATCTGCGATTGAACATTTTCGGCAAGTCTGGTCAGCGTCGCTGGAATGATGTTTGGTTCGGGGCCCAGATGCAATACCTGCTCGATCCCCATCACCAACATTGTGTGAACGCAATCCCACAATAGTTGGGGATGGTCGACCCAATCGACCATGATCGATCGGGCATTCGGGTTATCGTAGGCAAGTTCTCCTGTCACGCAGGAGAGAACAGGGATCAGTGGCTTGGCGTTTTGAAAGGGAGTTGTTTGTAAAATCAAGGCGGCCCGGTCGCGTAAATGCTTCTGTAACAGGATGGGTGTATGCAGAGGGGGCCAATGATTGGGGTTTTTTCTCAGATGGACAGACTTCGGCAGGAAGTCGGATTCATGCATTGTTTTTTTGAAAAGATCGACGGTTTCTCCCTGTCCAATCAGTAGCAATGTATTGGGAGACAGGTAGGTAGAAATGGCAATAACTCCATTCCCCTGGCTGGAGATGTCTTCGCAACGCTGTTTGATTCTATCCAGATCTAGTCCTGGCCCTCGGGAGAAAAGGATACCCATTGTGACATCTCCGGCCAGTTCAGCCGCATCAGGTGCCAGAGTGAGAATCGGTTTCATCGCGTCTTCATAAGTGAACAGCCCCGAAACAATTGTCGCCGTCACTTCTCCCAGACTGTAACCCATGACAACTTCAATCTGCTCTTTTTGGTCACCAATCAGATCAAGAAGTGCATCCCAATGAGCCAGTTCAATGGAGACGATGAGTGCCAGGTCTTCCGTATAGGTTTCAAGAGATGAGGGCCGTCCGGATCGCAAAACCTGGAAGTAGTCAACTCGTTTTCCCGTTAAATCCGCATAATGTTCCTGGGCAACGGTCAGGCGTTTTCTGAGATGGTGGGCGATTTCGGGATGATCGAGCAATTCAGCGGTTCGCCCCGAGTTCGTCATGTTGTAGCCCCGAAATGCCACTGCTACTTTGGAGGCAAGAGGGAATTCCGACATATTGCTGCTCTCTTTGGTACCTGCACCGATTTGCACAGAAATTGTTCTGTCACAGAATGAAAAAAGAATGCAAAGCCGCATTCCCCTTCCCGAAATATGGGGATGATCAGGCATCCTTCAGAACGCCATTTCCTGCCCGTTGCATTCGATCATACATTAATCAGAATGATCGATGTAGTCCACACTGGAAGGTTTGTATTTTGCTGCGTCAATGACTAATTTCTCTTTCGTTTTTCTATCATCTGTTCGGATTTCCATAAAAGGTATGCCCGCCTGCGATATTTGATCCCCAAACAGGTGTGTGATTACGTTTGCGCATTGGCTCATTGGTTGTCTGTGTTTGCAATTTCAGCAATGAAAGTTTTATGGGGAGTGTGACAGGTGTCTGTTTGAGTTATGGAAAGCCGTACATCAACCGGTCTAATAGCCTTTCATTTCGTCACGGGTAAAAGAAAACACTCCTTTTGCTTTTTTTGCTATTTGTTTTGAAGTGAGATGAGAACATCAGAACCAGATCTCCGAGGTGGAAAGGCAACTCGTCAGATCATGGAAATTGAAAGTGAATTCCAACTTGAAGAATATTATAGGAATCGACATTGGCGGAGCGAATATCAAAATGACGGACCTGAACCAGCAGGCTCGCAATCTCCCCTTCGCCCTGTGGAAACAGAAGGAGAATCTGGCGAATGTCTTGCGAAGTGAAATCGCGAAATATCCTGTGGCAGAGCGTATCGCTGTAACGATGACAGGCGAATTAGCTGATTGCTTCGCTTCCAAAGCGGAAGGAGTTCGCTTTATTACAGAGGAAGTAGTTAAAGCAGCCGGTAAGGTTCCCGTACAAATTTGGCAAACCGCCGGGGAATTCGTTCCTCCTTCAATTGCGATCGAGTTTCCGCTTTTGACGGCAGCTGCGAATTGGCATGCCCTGGCAACCTGGGCGGCTCGGGCCACTGCTTCCAGTTCTGGTCTGTTAATTGATATCGGCTCGACGACAACGGATATTATCCCTTTGAAGCAGGGGATTCCGGCCAGTAACGGATTGACCGACTTCGAACGCCTCCGATATGGGGAACTGGTTTACACGGGAGGGAAACGGACTCCTTTGTGTGCCGTAGCCCGCTCGGTGATGCTGGATGGAAAAGAGATTCCGCTGGCGGCTGAATTTTTTGCAACCACGCAGGATATCTATCTGATCCTGAATCTTCTTCCGGAAGAATCGGACAATTACGATACGGCTGATGCCCGCCCGGCTGATTGCAGGCATGCTTCGCAGCGTATCGCAAAAATGGTCTGTTGCGATACTCATGAATTGGGAGCATCACAAATACAGAGTATTGCTGAACAGTTTGCAGAACATCAAATGGCACTGCTCAAGCGGGCGATCCGACAGGTACTGACGCAGATTTCCTATCGACCGGAACACCTTATTGTCTCCGGAAGCAGTGAATTTCTGGCTCACATGCTGATCAAGGAAATTCCTGAACTTGACCAAGCGGATGTCATTTCACTATCGAAAACAGTCAGTCCGGAAATCGCGTCAGCTGCCTGTGCGCATGCCGTCACCTTTTTAGCCTATGAACGACCATAGGTATGATGTCCCGGGAATTGCCCATTCAAGAGATTGGCTACGAAAATGATACTCAGTGACGGGAGATTGTTTTGGGCGGGTTGGAGAATGCGGATGAGCAGAGACCATCGTCCTGCAGTTTACTTTTCCGTTTTCGTCCATTACGTTGGAAAGACGTGAAAGCGAAAGTTTTCGGTTATGATCTGTATGAGATGATCCAGCCGAGCCCAATATCCATCTGACGCCGACTCCGATTTGCCTGAAAGAGATGCATCAAGAATGAAATCACGGGAGGAAAAGCGTCCATCGGCGATTATCTTCATTCTCGTCACCATGTTCATCGATATCCTGGGCATTGGAATTATCATTCCGGTGCTGCCTGAACTGGTGAAGGAATTTTCGAGAGGAAGTACCTCGCTGGCTGGTTGGTACGTCGGTCTGATT
>JALWSL010000628.1 GCA_027080405.1 Planctomycetaceae bacterium | reverse complement strand
CCTTGGCGCGATGGCTTGTTCCGTGCTACGTCAGTGTCTACTCCGCAACGGTTGTCCGGGCCGGATTGTTGACATCCTGCTTCAGTCTCCCGTCAGGTGTGATCCGCGCGGTAGGTGGATGGTTATCCGATAAATACGGTGCAAGAACGGTGATGTACTGGGTACTTGGTACCTGCCTTGTCTGTTGCATCATGCTGATTGTCCCACAGATGGATATTCATTCTCCGGGCAGCGGTATCATGACGAAAATTCCCGGGAAAGTGGTTGCGATCACGGATAGCGAGATCGTTCTGGAAACCGTTGCCGGAAAAAAAATCAGCTACCACCTCCAGAAAAAGAAGGGTGAGCTGGTCAGCGAGGAAGAACGCCATTCGGGCATGCTGATTTTTCCTCGCGTGATGTCATGGCAGGAGCCTGTTGTTGAGGTGGGCCAGGAAGTAAAAGGAAAGCAGTTGCTGGCTCGCGGTACTACGCATATCTACTTCCAGGCGAACATTTGGGTCTTTACCGTTCTGTGTATCATCATCGGATCCGTAATGGGTATCGGTAAAGCAGCCGTCTACAAACATATCCCCGACTATTTCCCCAATGATGTTGGTGTCGTGGGAGGAATTGTCGGCGTGCTTGGCGGATTGGGTGGGTTTGTTTGTCCGGTTATTTTCGGGTACCTGCTCAAAGCGACCGGATTGTGGACATCGTGCTGGATGTTTTTTGCTGTGCTGATCGCGGTCTGTCTGATCTGGATGCACCTGGTCATTCAGAGAATGATGAGGCAGGAGGCACCGGAACTGTCCAGGCGAATCGAATAGTAATGAAACACTGCGAAACGGTTTGTCGTAATGAACAGACTTTTTTCAAATTCACTACAGGCATCAACTAAATTTTCAGAGCGTCGTTTGCTTTATGTGAGCGAAACATAGGAAAATATCATGGCTGCAACACCGGAACATTGGGACGTTGAGGACGATGCCTTTTGGGAATCGGAAGGGAAGCGTATCGCCAACCGGAACCTGTGGGTTTCGATTCCGAATTTGCTGTGCGGTTTCTCCGTCTGGTTGTATTGGGGGATGATCGCCAAGACAATTCAGAGGTTGCATTTCGCGAATCCGGAACTGTTCGATTTCACCTTTCGTAATGGAGGGGAATCGTACGATGTTCCCGGTTACCGTGCCCTTCTATTCACACTCCCGGCTGTGGCTGGGCTTGCCGGAGCAACGCTGCGGATCCCGAACTCGTTCATGATCGCGATTTGTGGCGGTCGAAACGTGAAATTCATGACAACGGTTCTGCTGATTATTCCTGCGTTTCTGGCCGGGATCGCGTTACAGAACCCGAGCACACCTTTCGGTATCTTCATCGTTCTGGCTGCGATGTCCGGTGTCGGGGGAGGCGCATTCGCTTCGAGCATGTCGAACATTTCGTTCTTCTACCCGAAACGGATGCAGGGCCTGGCATTGGGATTGAACGCCGGATTGGGAAATGCGGGCGTGAGCGTGATGCAGTTCCTGGTTCCGTGGGCGATCACTTACCCGCTCTTTGGCGCTTTGGGTGGGCCGCCACAGGAATTTGTTGTTGATGGAACAACGAAGCAGCTTTGGATTCAGAACGCAGCGATGGTCTGGGTTCCAATCATGACGGTGCTGGCGATCATGGCCTGGGTTTTCATGAACAATCTGCCTCAGCATAAGTGCGGTTCGACCCCGGCTGCAATCGGAAAGTATTTGTGGCTGCAAATAATCGGTTTTCTGGGAGCAGCGGTTGGTGTGGCGATGCTGATCTTTGTTGACCTTCCTGTTCCTGAGCTGGTTCGCATCTTTTTGGTACTGATTGTTGCGGTGATCGCGACGCTACTCGGAATGAAATTCGCCACGCCTGCTGCGATTCAGGAACCGCTCGACAAACAGTTTGCCATCTTCAATAACAAACATACCTGGGTGATGACCTGGCTGTATGTGATGACGTTCGGTTCATTCATCGGTTACGCCAATGCGTTCCCCAAATTGATTGACGATGTTTTTGTCACCCCGACAAACGGTTTGACAACTTCGAACTTCATCTGGATTGGTGCAGCCGTGGGGGCGTTTATTCGCCCGGTTGGAGGTTGGCTTTCCGACAAGCTGGGCGGGGCCCGCGTGACCCAGTGGGATACGTGGATCATGGTCGCCTCGACGATCCTGGCGGGATATATCGTCTCGCTGGCAGGGGAAAGTGAAACACCCGAAAAGTATTTCATTCCGTTTTTGATCACATTCATCGTTCTGTTTGCGACAACGGGAATCGGAAACGGTTCGACGTTCCGCATGATTCCGATCATCTTTTCCAAAGAGCAGGCCGGGCCGGTACTTGGTTGGACATCCGCCATTGCCGCGTATGGGGCGTATCTCATTCCCAAAATTTTCGCTACGCAAATTAAAGCGGGAACCCCGGAATACGCGCTGTACGGTTTTGCTCTGTACTACGCCAGTTGCCTGGCGGTGAACTGGTGGTTCTACGCACGGAAAAATGCAGAGATCAAGTGTTGAGAGTTGAATTGGGTATCGAATCATAACGTTGCGTTATTTGTGTGAAATTGGAGACCGATAATGAACCGGAGCATCGTCACTGTGATTCTGCTGATCGGGCTGTTCTACAGCTTGATCGTCGTAGCATCCAGCGTGAGTGCCTGGCGTTACCCTGACGAGCAGCAAGGTTATTCGCCGAAGCAGCCGATTCCGTATTCACATCGCCTGCATGCGGGGGAACTGGGCATCAACTGCAAGTTCTGCCACTTCAATTCGCTGGAAAGTCGGCACGCGGGCATCCCCTCAACAGATGTCTGCATGAAATGCCACAAGTTTGTCACCAGTTCTTACGAGGTGCTTAAAGAAGAACTGGACCTGGCTGATAAGGAAAAACGCAAGCCGAAGACGATCATTTCAGACAAGCTGAAAAAACTGTACGCCTCGCTTGATCTGGTTGATCCCAAAACGCCAAACCCGGACGCAATACCGAAATCGATCGAATGGGTTCGTGTGCACAACCTGCCTGATTTCGTCTGCTTTGATCACAGTGCCCACGTGACCGCAGGGGTAGCGTGTCAGAAATGTCATGGGCCGGTGGAATCGATGGAACAGGTTCGTCAGTTCGAGTCGCTGTCGATGGGCTGGTGTGTGAAGTGTCATCAGGAATCAACGGAAAATGGAATCAACGGCAAACCCGTTCACGCATCTCGCGATTGTTCGGTTTGTCATCATTGAGGTTTTGGATAAATGTTTAACGAGGCCAACAAACCAGAAAGTTTGCATCACGCAAACGAAAGCGGACCTCCCATGGATAACGCAATCATGCCGGAAAAAGAATTGTTCCAGTTGAACCGACGGCGGTTTCTGGAAGCGGCCGGCTTTACATTTTCCGCCGTCGCGTTAAGCGGTTGCACGCGTCCTGATCCCGAATTGGCACTGCCGTTCGCGCAACTTCCGGAAGGAGTCAGACCGGGACGGAAACTGACGTACGCTTCAAGC
>JALWSL010000627.1 GCA_027080405.1 Planctomycetaceae bacterium | reverse complement strand
CCCGCAGGTAAAAGGAGCTGGGCGAATCAACCTGGCCCGAAGGATTTAACAGCGTCTGAAAGATTATCACACCGCCAGGTGTTCATCCCGGTTCCTTTTTTTTATTGTCGCACGAACCGAATGCTGGCGAGTTTTAACTGATCAGCATGGCGTGTGGGACGGTGTTGGGGAAGGCTGGCCGTAACTCCTTTTACTCAAACACATCTGGAACACGTCTGGGCGAAAACCGATTCACCGGGCGGCACGAAAAATGAGCTGGGCGTTTGAGAATTGACAAGTTGTGAACTTACGCGTTGTTTACTGTAATCATGAAACCGCGAACCTCAGTATCCGGGAGCGATTGGCGTTCTCGAGTGGGGAACAACTCGTTTGCGCCTATGAACAGCTTCAGAAAAAGTTTCCCGGCGTCGAGGCAGTCATCGTTTCCACCTGTAACCGGGTTGAAATCTATTTCGGGGCGGAGCGTTGGAGCGACATCCCGGGGCAGGAAGAAGTCGCCCGTTTCCTCGCTGATTTCCACGATGTTCCTCTGGATGATTTCATCAATGAAATCCGGCACAAGACAAAACTCGAAGCCGCCCGTCACCTGTTTCGTGTGGTGTGCAGTCTGGATAGCATGGTTTTGGGTGAAGCCCAGATTGTTGGTCAGATCAATTCAGCCTATCAACAGGCAGCCGAGTGCGATGCGGTCGGCCCCTTGACGCATCATCTGTTTCAATCGGCGATGAAAGTAGCCGGGAGAGTACGAACGGAGACGAAACTGTCCGAAGGACGCATTTCAATCGCCTCGGTTGCGGTTGGCGAATTCGGGAAAAGCATCTTTGAACGCTTCGACAATAAATCAGTCCTCATCCTCGGGGCTGGTGAGATGGCTGAGGAAACGCTGCGCTATCTCAAGGATGAAGGAGTGAAAAAAATAACGGTGGCCAACCGAAACTTTCAGCGGGGGGAACAGTTGGCTTCGAAATGGGGGGGCAAGCCGATCCGTTTTGATCAATGGGAATCCTGCCTCGACAGCACCGACGTGATTGTCAGCACGACTGGAGCAACCGAACCGATCATCTCGGTACCACGTTTTCAGCAATTGCGTGAGCAATCCCCTGTTCGACAGACGATATTCATTCTCGATCTCGGAGCCCCCCGCGATTTCCCTCCGGAAATTTCTTCGGTGGATGACAATGTCTTTCTTTACGATATCGACGATCTGGAACAGACCTGCCAGCGGAATCGTCAGGCTCGCAGGAAAGAGATGGTGAAAGCCGACCAACTGGTTGATGCAGCTCTCGAACAGTTCAGGCACGAGTTCCATCACCGTGAAACGGGGCCGGTTATCCAGGAACTTCGTGAGACCTGGCACGAAATTGGCCGTCTCGAATTGAATCGACTTTTCAAGAAACTGGATACCGTTTCCGAACAGGACAAACAGCAGATCGAACAGACGATCAACCGCATTGTCAACAAGCTGTTACATCCACCGCTGGAAACGATTAAAGATCAGGCCAAAGATGGGCCACCGCATTCACTGCTGCAAACGGTAAAAGAACTGTTCCGGCTGGGAGGCAACTCCAAGGAATGACGAACTCCCACCCTGCCAGAAAAGCCGGAAAAAATCGCTCCCAAACGCCCGGCATCCAGCAATACCCCGACGAGGCCGAAGTGGCAGCGCTGGAGGTCATCTGTGAAGACGGCCCCGTGATCGCCGTCAACAAGCCAGCCGGCATGTTGAGTCAGGGAGCACCGCGCGGCGTGTTCTGTCTGCCCGATTACGTCAAAAGTTACCTGAAAAAAAAATATGACAAGCCCGGCAACGTCTACCTGGGCGTGTTGCACCGTCTGGATCGACCAGTCACCGGCGTTTCCATTTTTTCCAGAAACTCAAAGTGCGCGGCCCGATTGTCACAACAGTTCCGTGATCGTCAGGTACAAAAAACATATCTGGCAATTCTGGAAGGAAAACTGAGGAGGAAAGAAGGGGAACTGACCGACTTCATCCGAAAAGTTCCCGACCAGGCCAGAGCGGTTATCGAACAGGCAGAATCACCCCCGGCCAAACAGGCGATATTGAAATACCGCGTTCTTGGCGAAACGAACCAGCTTTCTGTTGTCGAGGTGAAACCGGTGACCGGCAGAATGCACCAGATACGTCTTCAATTCGCCTCACGCGGGAATCCGATTCTGGGCGATCAACTGTACGGAGCCAGACGAACAATCAATCTGAAACCTCTCCAGGGCGATTACACCGAGCGAATTGGGCTGCATGCGTGGAAGCTGAAGTTGCTCCATCCCATCCGCTACGACGAACTGGAGATCATTGCGCCGATTCCAGCCGATTGGCCTCGGGACGTTCTGCCTTTGATCCCGCAATGAAAATGAGCCTCCTGCTTCACGATCCACTTATACCGAAAAACATTTTGGGTCAATTGCTCCGAACGGCACCGAACGCCTCCCCGAACCCGACACCTTCCGGCTCCGGTGCCAATTTCTCCCGCACCACAATTTCGCACCACGATTCCGTATCACGATTATATCGATGGTAACGATAGGGAGAACTATCCCGGCAACCAGTTTGCACAATCAGTTGCAGAAATTGCCCGTCCCGGTCTCCCCCTCATTCTTCGAGCTATGGTTGAGTTGGACTCTGGAATGGTTACGGGCTTATCGGAGCGATGAAAGGCCAATGTCAAAACTGTCGCCTGCAGAATTTCTGGAACGGCTTAAATCCGAATGCATGGAGCAATCCACTTCGGAACGCGGAGACGTTTTGCCTGAACTGAACTCACTTGACTTTTCCGATCTCGAACCCAAAACGACGGACGATCCTGTCTCGTCCGCATGCACAGGGCCCGAAGGTACGCTCTCCGAAGCAAGCACAACAGAAAAGTCAGTTCCCGAGCAGTTTGATTCCATTGAAAAGTCGGAAGAATCGGGCCAGCGTACAGGAAAAAAGAACCGGAAACAGCAGACTCCCTCGATCATCAAAAACGATTCCTATCTGGCTGAATTGTTCGATCGTGTCAGCACTTTACTCGGCGACGAAGGCGAGGAACAGGGCGATTTCCTGCCGAAGGCTCCGGAATCTCTGCAGGAAGCCGGCTTATGTGAAGACGACATCGAACGGCTCGTTTTGAAATTCCTGCTGGCCAGAGGCCTGGCGTCCGGTCGCCAAATTTCTCAACAGGTTCGACTCCCGTTCGCCCTGGTCGACCCGTTGTTGAAACGTTGGAAATACGACCAGGTTCTCGATTTGCGCGACTCGGCGGAAATGGGAGATTACTTCTATTCGATTACCGAACTTGGCCGCGAAAAAGCGAAGCGGTTTTCCGAAGAATGCTACTACTTCGGTTCGGCACCGGTACCCCTGAAAGACTACCTCAAGGCGATGGAAAGACAAAGCATTGCCAAGCAGATGGTTCATCAGGAAGACCTGAAAAGAGCGTTTTCGGATCTGTTGATCGCTCCTGAAATGCTTGATCGGCTTGGGCCAGCCATCAATTCGGGACGCGGTATGTTTC
>JALWSL010000626.1 GCA_027080405.1 Planctomycetaceae bacterium | reverse complement strand
CTGCTCAAGAGCTCGGTCATTACACAATGGCCAAGCGTGGTGCGTGTCAATCTGCCTCTGTTCACGGCGTTATGCTTTCTGTTTGTCGGCTTTTGTTGGACGGTGAACAACTCGGTCGGCAATCATGAAGAAAACTGGGCGAAAATTTACACCGATCAAACGATCCCCGTCGCCTGGTCGATTCTTGCACGCATGGGAATCTGGATCGCTGGCTCATTCGCCACGCTGGCTGTCATCACCGGCTGGCAGATGGCATCAAAAATAAAAGGGGACTCCCCCGAAAACGGAACCTGCGACCGCCAGGCAAAGCAATTGGCATCGGTTTCTCTTTTCGGACTGACGTTGGCCGGAATTTGTGCGGGAATTTATTATTGGAGCCTGGAGTCGGGCATTCAATCCGCCTTACTGGGGCCATCGGTGCTTCCCTGGCTAATGCTCGCGATCGTGGGGGTGATCGTGCAAATTCTGGGTTGGCTGTTTCAATTTCGCAACGCCTGCTTTTGTCGCAAACACCTTACGATGATCACCACAGGTTTGATTGCTGCTCTTTCAGGAACAACGATCTTGCGAGAAATCATCCGTCTGCAATTTATTGATATCCACGAACTGTACCCGTTGCACGAAAAATCCGCCCAGGTAGGTGGTCTTTCTGTCTTTCTGCTTTTCGCCCTCATGAATACCATTCTCATTGTGTACTGCTTACGGTTGGTGAAAACCAGGTGAGTCTTCTGAACGTTGAGGCATTTGCGGTCGGATGTCTTGATTCATACAATAAAAGATCCGCACTTGTGACCGGAAACCAGGCCGAGTGAAGCGTGGGATATTGTTGGTGAATTCATTGGGTCTCTATCATCGAAAGAGGAAACATCGTGATGAATCGATATTCAAATAGTGCCTGTTTCCATTTTATTCGCTCATACTGTTGGAGAATTCTGCTGCTGCTTCTTGTGGTCTTTGCCGGTTCAAGTTTGAATGCACAAGAGCGTTCAAAAGAGGGAAAATCTGCTCCCGAAACATTACGAGTTCTTTGTTACAATATCCATTACGGACAGGGGATGGATGGGAATTACGATGTGGCCAGGCTGGCGGAAGTGATTAATCAGGTGCAGCCGGATTTGGTCGCGCTGCAGGAAATTGATGTCTGGGTGAAGCGATCCGGGCGAGTGCATCAGATTCAACAACTTGCCAAGCTGACCGGCATGCAGGCGAGATTCGGGCCAACACAACATTACGAAGGTGGTTTGTTCGGCAACGGCGTTTTAACCAGACTACCAATTCTGGATGTCCTGATACAGCCGCTGCCTTACACCGAAAGCACACCCGAAAAAGTGACGTATCCCCGAGCCGCGATTGCAGTCACCGTTCGCCTAGCCGATGGTTCGCCGCTGCAGTTTATCAGCACGCATTTTCAACATAACGTCCCGTCTGATCGTGTTGCAGAAGCGATCGCGATTAACAGGCATTTTGCGCAACCGGATGACATGATTCCCACAATTCTGGCAGGCGATATGAATGCGACTCCAGATTCGGAACCGATATTGGAACTCCAGAAACATTGGGAAAACGCGATCGATGAACAAGCTTCGCCCACTGCGCCTTCCCCCAAACCGAGAAGCCGCATCGATTACATTTTCTATCGCAATGCTCCAAAACTGAAACTGCTGAAAACTGAGGTCATCCCGGAAAAAATGGCTTCCGACCATCGTCCTGTTTTTGCTCTGTTCGAGCTCAAACGCTGACCGATCCTTTGCTTACATGTGAGCAGTTGAATTCTACTGTATGATTTGGTTTGGCATCATCCCTGCTTTGCATGATGCTTTTGTGCAACATCCCTGAATGTACGCAATTCCTGCTTGTGTGCCGTAACATATTGCTGTTTCATTAGATACGGCATGATCTCTTGGCGAGTCTCCCCCGGTCATCTTGAATGGCGCAGCGATTGCGTTTCGTTTGTGGCAGCAATGACCATTACAGTCGAAACGCCTATGCAGGGAGACCGGGGGAGTTATGGCACGAAGAAAACGTCAACGGATTAGTCTTCACGAAGAAAATGGAACGGTTACCCTGGATATGGGGCCGATCGAAATTTGGGACGGGGCGGATTTGGCTCTCCTTCGGGAAACCGTTGCTCAATTGACGGAGCAGGAAGGTAAGAAGTCGCTTTGTTTTGCCATTTCGCACGTGAAGTATGTGCCAAGCGGTTTTTTCGGAATGCTGCTGGATTGCTATGATCGAGGTATTCAAATTCGACTGCTCAGCCCGACCCATTATGTGACAGGTATGTTGTGGTTCCAGCGGTTCTTTGCCAGGGATGCAGGATTCTCCGCTCCCGATTGCTACCAGCTCCATTCTGGACCGGAAGAAAATATCCCGCACGATCAGCCGCTGCCCTGGGCATCAGAAGCCGACCAGGAAATCTGGGATGCAAATCAGGTCAAACAGCGTTCCATGCTCACGCCGGAACCTCAATCGTAAAGAGTGTGAAACGACTCTGGTTCATTGCTTGAAGTCTGAAGAAAGAAAAAAGCGGGGCAGAGTGAAGCCTCCGTCCCGCCTCATATGATGAACTGCCGTGTTGGGATCAAGCGTGGCAGGTTTCGTAGGTGATATTGAATTTTTTCATTTTCTTGTACAGCGTTGTACGATTCACGCCAAGCATTTTGGCAGTTTCCTGTCTGTTCCAACCGTTTGATTCGAGTGCTTCGATCAGAATCTGTCGTTCCGGATTGGCCAGGGCGGATTTGAGTGAATTACCGCCGAAATGGGCGGGAACGGAACCAATTTCAAGTTGTTTGTGAATGGTTTCCGGCAAGTCGCTGACTGTTATCTGACGACCGTGAGTCAACACGACGGCCCGTTCGACAACATTGACCAATTCACGGACGTTGCCCGGCCAACTGTATCGCTGCATATACTGGATCGCTTCATCGGTGAAGCCCTCGATGTTTTTGCCTGTCTGTTCGTTGAACTGTTTGAGATAGTGTTCGAGAAGCAACGGGATATCGCCCACGCGTTCACGAAGAGGCGGTTGCGTCAGTGAAATGACATTGATCCGATAGAACAGATCCTGTCGGAACTTTCCTTCTTTAACGAGTTGTTCGAGGTCTTCGTTGGTCGCCAGAATCAGTCTGCAATCAACTTTATGTGTTTTATTTCCGCCGACGGCTTCGAATTCGTGATCCTGCAACACGCGAAGCAGCTTGACTTGTAATTGAGGAGAAGCGGTCGCGATTTCGTCGAGGAACAACGTGCCTCCGTCCGCCTGAAGGAACTTTCCGACTTTATCCGTCGTCGCTCCGGTGAATGCCCCCTGCACATGCCCGAACAGTTCGCTTTCAAGCAGACTATCCGGCAACGCTCCACAGGCGACTTCAACGAACGGCTTATCCTTGCGGTTGCTCATTTGATGGATGGCACGGGCGGTAATCGTTTTACCGGTGCCGTTTTCCCCGAGAATAAGAACCGTTGTCCGGGTATCGGCCACGCTTTCAATCAGATCGAACATTTTCGAC
>JALWSL010000625.1 GCA_027080405.1 Planctomycetaceae bacterium | reverse complement strand
ATTGAACTGGATCCCCAAAACCTGATTTTTATTGTCAACCGGGGCGATGCCTTCAAAAAATCGGGACAGGCAAAAAAAGCGTACAGCGATTACACACGGGCCATTGAGCTGAATAAAAATTTTGCTTTGGGCTACCAACAGCGTGGAGCGCTTCTCCTGGATAATAACGAGTATGAAGCGGCAATCCGGGATTTGGAACAGGCTGTGAAACTGGAACCCGGCAACATCGCCGCCATAATCGACCTGGCAGACACACACCGGTATGCGGGCCATTTCGAAAAAGCGATCGATCTGTTTTCCCAGGTGCTGGCGAAAGACTCGCGACCTTTTTTTGTGCATTATGCCCGAGCGGAATGTTACCGTCATCTCAACAGAAAATCGGAAGCGGAAGCCGGTTATCGCGCCGCGTTGAAACGGAATGATGAGCTTGCTGTCGCCTGGTTCGGATTGGGGCAACTTTACGAATCTGAGAACCGTTTTGCGGAGGCAATCGATTCTTACGACAAAGCGCTCCGTATTTCGCCCGAATTTCTGACGGTTTTGTACCAAAAAGGTTTTTGCCTTTCCATGATGAATAAAAACCGCGAGTGCATCGAGACGATGACGAAACTTTTGAAAGCTTCCCCCAACCATCAAAATGCCCGCCTGTTCCGGGCGAACTCCTATCGCGACCTGGGTGAATTCGAAAGAGCGCATCAGGACTACGAAATCCTCATAAAAGAGAATCCCAAAGATATTTTTATTCTCTGGGGCAGGGCGCGTTGTTGGAGTGTCCAGCAGGATTATCAACGGGCTGTTGCAGATTACACGCAGGCGATCAACACCGAAAGCGAAGATCTTCCGCCAATGCTGTTTGATGAACGCGCCCGGATACTTGCAACCGTTACCGATCCTGAAGTTTTTGATCCGGAACAGGCCATTCTCGATGCCCAGAAAGCGTGCCTGATGACGAAAAATTCAAATCCCCAATTTCTGGACACCCTGGCAGCTGCGTTTGCGGCAGATGGCCAGTTTGAAAAAGCCGTCGAAACACAAAAACAGTCGATTTCGCTGGCGGAAGAAAAGAAATATCCAGAAGCGGAAATAGAACAGGGGCGCGTCCGACTGGAACTCTACGAAAAGAATAAACCGTACGTTTGGGCAAAACAGAGCAAAAAGGTGATGCGAACCGGTACCCAAAAATCACCCTCAAAAAATAAAAGGCGTCGAGGAATAGGAGCCGGAGCGAGAAATCTGTTCGGTCGCCCAAAAAAAGCTCCTGAAGCACCTGTGGAAGAAATTCCGCTTCCTCCAGCGAGGTGAATTGGAATGCGGGCCGGTATCTTCCTTACCAACCATCGGATACCGACTGAGTCAATCGAGAGGATGGTTCAGAGAGAATCGGCGAATGTCCATTCGCTACAAGGCGCACCGGGCATGGCATGACCTGGCCTGCCTGTTCGATGCTGGCTGTTTGCTACTGATTGTTCGCTGTGTTGAATCGGAATCAGGCAAGGTCGCGGTCTTCAAACAGAATGAACGCAAGAAGAATTGCAGCGGTGCAGTACGCGATTCCATACAGAGCTGTCAGACCCAGATAGACCGGTGGTACGACGGATCCGGTGACAATGTAGGCTGACATGTTGAAGGCGTCCAATTGAGGCAGCACGGTTGCGAACAGCCTGGCGACAAAGGAAACGAATTCGAGCTCCTTATGTTGAACACTTGATTGAACCAGAACTGGTGTCAGATGTCCGATGACAAAAACGGCGAACATGATTGAAAAGTTGACAACCATCGGCAGTCGTGTGGAAACGACAACACTGATTGATGCCAGAACGGCAACCTCCAGGAAAATCAACAGCAGTCCCGGAAGAATCTGCAGCACGGTTGCCAGGCGGGTTGGTTCAAACCAGAGATACTGTTTGGTTCCTCCGCTCATGTCGAGCCAGACGAACGCGTCAAGTGCTGGTTTGCCTGCTTCTTTCATGTCGTAGCCGACTTTGTAGTAGGTCAGGAAGCAGAACACGACAATAAGCGGCAGCATGAAGATGACAATTCCCTGCAACAGTCCCAGGTATTTGCCCACAATGAACTGTCTGCGGGTGAGCGGTTTGCTCAGCAGTGTCATGGCAGTTTTCCCTTCAATCTCATCTGCAATGCTCATACTTGAAGTCCAGATGGCAAGCAAAATGCTGCAAATGAGAATGGTCGCCAACCCACAATCGAGAAACATCTTGGTATCCTCCCCCATGGAGAAAAAGGGGACCCAGGTGTTGACCAGCATGATGAGAATCGAAACTCCCATCATGGAAAAGAACATCGGTTGACGAATCGATTCCTTACAGGTGGCCCGTGCAAGGACACCTGTTTTGGTGAACCAGTTGATAGCGAACAGCAGAAACAGGCCAAGTAGAGTCAGCGCCGCACACAAATAGAATTGCCAGGAGGCAAAATGGATGGCCCCTCCCCCAGGGACGGGTTGTTGAGCCAGGAGCGAAATCGACTGAGGTAAAACCATGACAAAAAACCTGCATGAAAGAAATAGGAATCGGATCGACATCTGCACATAAATTTTTGCGCAGAACGCCTGTAGAAAAAGTACAGAATAGCGTATGATACTCACAATACGCGAATTTCATGGCAAGCGTTGGCCTCTTTTTTTTACTGATTTTCAACTTTTTTTACACCGCCGCCCGATTTCCCGTTCCAACCAGTCAAATCAATTCAAAAGAATTTGCCCGGATGGTGTACAAACAGCTTCTTTTATCCTGTTTTACGGCTGGTCGATCTGCTCTCGGTTGTTTGTTTGCAATCTGGACGAATTATCAAAGATAATCACTTTCACGATAAGATTACGTCTTTTCCCGGTAGTTGGCATGACGCCCACTGTTTCAGGCAGTAACGGCCTTTTCGTCTTTTTCGCCTGTCGAGACGAGACGCTTTAATGGACATGATGGAGTAACTGTATGCGGCTGCAATGGTTAAGAATATTTCTGATCAGCCTGTTTCTTCTGTTTTCTTCTGTCTGTTTTGTGTGGGCAGGAGAAGTGTTGATGGTCAGTGGATACCGGATCCATTTTGTTGGGAAGCCTACACCGGTGAGGGGCCTGACACTGGAGCAGATTCGTCAAAAGAGTCAGGGGCCGGTATCCGGTTATCCCTTTACGATGGTCGATGCCGGGCCGCAGCGGTACTACTTCCCGCAGTCTTCCAGAACAGTGACGGAAATCATACTGGATGATCCTTATGTCGAGGAGTTTGTTGTTGATTTACCGCCTGTGCGCCATGGTCAGGGGTTTGGGACGATTGGGGGCTTTCTGCATGTCAGTCCCTTTTCTGAATTTGGAAGACGGACGGTGAAATTGCAGGGATCGGGGAAGGTGCTGGAGTTCGTGCAGGAGATTTCAAAAATCCGGCCCGACTATGTTGAACTGACTGCAAGAAAATACAACTGGGTTTATGCGGTCGATACCAAAACAATTCCTGCCGGGGTTCTGAGAAAAACGATCTCGCATACGATCGACGAATCCA
>JALWSL010000624.1:1682-3519 GCA_027080405.1 Planctomycetaceae bacterium | reverse complement strand
GCGGTGGAGTTGAAGCCGCGAACGGTTTTAATCGAGCAGTTCCAGTTGCTCCGATATACTCCCCCCGACTGGGAGGCAGCCATCAAGTGCGGATCGGGAACGTATATCCGAGCCCTGGGAAGGGATATCGGACGTATTTTAGACTGCGGAACGGTGATGACGGCTCTGTGCAGGGAAGCGATCGGGCAATTTTCGCGAGAGGGGGCCGTCACGCTTGATGAGATAGAGCAGAGCTGTTGGCAGGAGCATCTTCTCCCCCTCAGACATGCGGCGGCAGATTTGATTCAGGTGCAATGCAGTGAAAAACAGGCTGAAGATATCCGTCACGGAAAGGCGCTCCCGATGAACGCTTTGGGCAACCTGACCAACATAGGCGTGAAAAAACTGGAAAACGATAACGAAGTGGCGCTGCTGGGCTCTCAAGGAGAGTTGCTCGCGATCGCAGAAGTAGACAGCTCACGGCAACTGATAAAGCCCCGGATCGTCCTGATTGGTCTGAATGAGCAGATGAACGATCAAGCAGAGATGCGGAGTCGAGGGGAGTAGTCGGACAAGTGGTGAAACCGCTCATCTCTCATCAGGCATCAGAAGGCATTTCATCCAGCGGAATCGCATTTCATGTTTTTGGAAAAATATCTGCCTGATTGGCCACTTGTCCATAATCCCTCTTAAATCGATATTGCCAACATGAACGAAACTCTCAATAATCAAGCTCGGTTTGCCCTTTTTGGCTCATAATGGCGAGGTGGCACGGCCGGTTCATTCCGATCGGTTATGCCATATGATAAGCCAAACGAGTCATCGCGGGGAATTGCGTGCGACGCAAGGAACGGAGCCATGAATAGACTTTTGCATACCCAGCACGGCTGGTCTGTTCTGACTGCCGTAACCAAATTGAAATTTTCAAAAGTTTTCGCACCGTTTGTAAACTTTAACCGTTAGTAGTATGAAGGAGTAACGCGTGCCTGTATTTGACGACAACACATTGACAATTGGACGGACCCCTCTTGTGAAAATCAATCGAATGGCACAGGGGCTTGGTGCGACGGTGCTGGCAAAAATCGAAGGGCGTAATCCGGCTTACAGCGTGAAGTGCAGGATTGGTGCCAACATGATTTGGGACGCCGAGAAAACGGGGAAATTGAAAGCGGGCATGAAAGTGGTGGAGCCGACCAGCGGGAACACCGGCATTGCGCTCGCCTTTGTCTGTGCAGCCCGTGGTTACGAATTGACTCTTTGCATGCCCGATTCGATGTCGGTCGAACGACGGATGATGTTGCGTGCCTTTGGAGCGAATCTGGTTTTGACGCCAGGAGCTGAAGGAATGAAAGGGGCCATTAATCGAGCCGCTGAATTGGCGGAAAATCCCGATTACTACATGCCCCAGCAGTTCAGCAATCCAGCAAATCCGGAAGTTCACGTCCGCACAACTGGCCCGGAAATTTGGGAAGATACGCAAGGTAATATCGACATTTTCGTTTCAGGTGTCGGGACGGGGGGGACAATCACCGGTGTCAGTCGATATATCAAACAGGAAAAAGGGAAAGCGATTCAGTCGATTGCAGTTGAACCGACCGGCAGTCCGGTTCTTTCCGGTGGCTCCCCTGGCAAGCACAAAATACAGGGAATCGGGGCCGGCTTCGTTCCCGATATTCTGGATGTCTCCCTGATCGACGAAGTTGTTCAGGTAACGGACGAGGAGGCCTTTGAGACCGCTCCCAAATTGGCTCAGGAGGAAGGAATTATTTCCGGGATCAGTAGTGGTGCTGCGATGTCGGCTGCACTCAAGGTGGCTGCTCGACCGGAATCAGCAGGAAAGACGATCGTCGTTATTCTT
>JALWSL010000624.1:0-1672 GCA_027080405.1 Planctomycetaceae bacterium | reverse complement strand
CCCCGATGTTTGACTATGCCCGAGAATAAGCAAGCCCGGAAAATTCGCTGAAGCCACAACTTCGATACCGCGACTTTCTGAAGCAAGGCAGCCTGAACCTCGTTAAAAAGAAATGAACTTCCAAAAGAAATACCCCGCAGAGATCCGTCTCTGCGGGGTATTGTTTGCTGTACGGCGTCGACCGCTCAGCCCGCTTGGGCTATGTGTATCCATTCGAGCCCAAATTCACACTGCCCGGTAAGGCAACGGAATATCCATGCATATACTCATGTATCTGTTTGCGAAACAGGGGGAGAATTTGCCGACTCCATAGCTGCCAGAGCCAATTCGTCGAAGTCCTCCGCGTGGGCTGATAGCAACTCCTCCCAGCGAGATTTCTCCCAGATTTCGGCATGATCTCGTACTCCAACGAGTACCACCTGTGACTGCAGCATGGCAAAGGATACGAGCCGACCCGGCAAGCGAATTCTTCCCTGTTTGTCTGGTTCCACTCCTTCGGCTTGAGAATAAAAGATCCGGAGAAAATTCCGCACTTCCGACCGTGCAGATGAGAGTTGCTTCAACTTTTCAGCGTATTCCTCGAATGAGCCTTCTGAATAGATTGCAATGCACTTGTCATTTCCTGGAGCAACGTAAACCTTTTTTATATCATCAGTTAGGAATTCATCCCGCATTGATTTCGGAATCGCGACGCGATGTTTTTCGTCAATCGTTCGGTCAAAAGTTCCGGTTAAGGCCACGTGCTCCACAGTCTCCCATTTCTCACCACATGCCCCCAATTTAATCAATCGTTTCAGGTCGTCAATAGTGATTTGGAGCAGAGTGGGCGACCGGGAACCCAGAATCGACGCAGCTTCAAGCAGCCAGAGAGATTACGACTTTTCGTTTTTTATTATTTTCTTCGCACGACGTGGAAGAGGGGGCGAATCAGATCAGAAAAGCGGAGGAGAAACAGGACTTTCCGATTTGGTCCCGTCCTGCAATAATGGGCTTCCGCTGGAGTAGCCCTTTTGCAGTTTTTCGTTGTGGAATATCGATTTTATGCCCAATAACCCTGTTATCACCGAGCATTTTCGTTGTGGAAGTAAAGAACCTCTTTTATTTCTGCTTGGGCCGTGCGTCATCGAATCGCGTGAGATGATCCTCGATATCGCGGAGGAGATAGCTGAGATTCGTGATGAATTGGGGATTCAGGTTGTTTTCAAGGCCAGTTTCGACAAAGCGAATCGAACCAGTATCGATAGCTATCGCGGTCCCGGAATGGAAAAGGGCCTCACTATTCTCCGCCAGGTGACGGAACAGACAGGATTGGCGACAACGACAGATATTCACGAGCCGGCACAGGCCGAGGCGGTGGCTCAGGTGTGCGAAATTGTGCAAATTCCCGCTTTTTTGGCCAGGCAAACTGATCTGGTCAGAGAAACAGCAAACGCGACCGCCAGGCATGGCGGCGTGGTCAACGTGAAAAAGCCCCAATTCATCGCACCACAAGATATGGAACATATCATCAAAAAATGCGAGGAGTCAGGACAATCGAACATATTAGCGACAGAACGGGGAACGACGTTTGGATATGGGCATCTGGTCAATGATATGCAGGCAATTCCCGTTTTGCAGCAATTAGGCTGTCCAGTTGTGTTTGATGCTACACATAGTGTTCAAAAACCGGGCG
>JALWSL010000623.1 GCA_027080405.1 Planctomycetaceae bacterium | reverse complement strand
TTACTGTACGGGGCGAGCCGGTCGTGTCGGTTACTTTTTTTTCTGCTCAAACAGCCAATCCCAGTGCGCCTTTTCCCCGTAGGCAGGTTTCCAGGAATCATGCCCGACGGGAAACTCCGTCAGTTTGGCGTGTCCACCTGCGGCATTGATCGCTTTTACCATGTCCCGGGAGCGTTTCGGCATCACCACGGTATCCTTCGAGCCGTGAAACGCCCAGACAGGAACATTTTTGAACTGCCTGGCCTGCGCGGTATCTCCCCCTCCGCAAACAGGCATGGCCGCCGCGAACATCTCGGGCAGTCGTTGCACAATATCCCATGCTCCGAAACCTCCCATGGACAGCCCGGTGACATAGACCCGATTCGTATCGACGGGCAACTTTTCTATCGTCGATTTCAGCAACTTGATCGACAGGCTCATTGCCTCAGTTGGTTGCTCGGGCATGGTATGTGACGGTTCACCCCAGGGGGTATCAACCCACTGCTGTTGAGTCGGGCACTGTGGCGCGAGCACAATCGCATCGACATGATGGGACTTCAAATAGGTATAAAGCGGCTTGAGTCCCCATCGAAGTTGGCCGGTATTATTCGTACCCCGCTCACCTGCTCCATGAAAAAAAAGGACGAGCGGATATTTTTTGGACGGTTCGAGATGCTCGGGCAGATACAGCCGATACGGTATCGTCTTTCCGTTCTCAGCCCGGAAAATTTTCGCCTGGTAAACATCTTCTGGTTGCTGGTCAAACATGGTACTTCCGAGCAGAGTGGCGAACAGGGTGGAGAAAAGGCAGAAATACTCCATCACAACTCCTTTGCAAATAAAATAGCTGATGGATGATTGTCACGAATTTACTCAAATGTGATGACCAAATCGCCAGTGTTGACCTGACTGCCCGGTTTGATGTGAACCTGTTTGACCGTTCCTGGGGTTTCCGCTGTGATCGTGCTTTCCATTTTCATCGCCTCAAGGCTGAACAGCTTGTCCCCCTTGGCCACTTTGTCTCCCGGTTCAACCGCGATCGAAACAACCATGCCGGGCATGCTGGCACCAATCTGCTTCGGATCTTTGGGGTCAGCCTTGAGCGTTTCAACGGATTCAGTCTGCTCGGAATGATCAACAATGGTGACGTCGCGTGGCTGTCCATTCAGTTCAAAAAAGACCGTCCTGGTTCCATCCGCATGAGGTTGGGAGGTTGTCAGGTATTTGATGATCAGCGTTTTTCCCCGTTCGATTTCAACCGCAATTTCTTCTCCGTGTTCCTGGCCAAAGAAGAAGATGGGTGTTGTCAGTTTGCTCAAATCGCCATATTTTTTCTGTTTTTCCGCAAAATCCCGATAGACCTTCGGGTAGAGCAGATACGAAAGAACTTCGCAGTTGCGTGGTTCGTGTCCCAGAATTTCCTCGACTTCCTTTTTCGCTTTGTCCATGTCGGCTGGTGGGAGTGACGCACCAGGGCGATCGGTAAGAGCAGGTTTTCCCTTGAGTACCACTTTCTTGATATTTTCCGGGAAACCGCCCGGTGGTTGTCCCATCATACCGCCGATCAAATCGATCACCGATGCAGGAAAGGCCAGTTCGCGAGATGGATCCAGTACATCTTCCGGCGTCAGATTATTGGCTACCATGAACAGGGCCATATCGCCTACCGATTTCGATGTCGGCGTTACTTTGACGATATCGCCGAACAGCTCGTTCACTTTCGCGTAGATTTCGCACACCTCGGTCCAACGGTCTGAAAGGCCGAGCGCCTGTGCCTGCGCGAAAAGATTTGTGTACTGTCCTCCGGGCATTTCGTGACGATACAGGTCGGATGTCGCCGGCAGAACCGTTGTTTCGAACGGCAGATAGAACTCCCGCACGGCCCGCCAATAAGTCGCGATTTCATCCAGCGCATCGGTATTCAATTCGGTATGACGGTCTGAAAAACGAAGCGCTCCGACGATCGTATTCAGGTTCGGTTGTGATGTTCCTCCCGACATCGGAGCCATCGCGGCATCGGCAATGTCGAGGTCTTCACGGGCAGCATCGAAAATCGAACCGGCCTGGATCCCGGCTGTATCGTGCGTGTGGAAATGAATCGGAATCCCGATTTCCTGCTTCAGCGTTTTCACCAGCAACGTCGCAGCATCCGGCTTGCATAACCCGGCCATATCCTTGATCGCGAGAATATGCGCCCCCATTTTTTCGAGTTCTTTCGCCAGGTTCACATAATATTTGAGATCATATTTGGTACGATTCGGGTCGAGAATGTCGCCGGTGTAACAGATCGAGGCTTCACAAATCATGCCCGATTCAATCACCGCATCCATTGCCAGTTTCATGTTCGGCACCCAGTTCAGGGCGTCGAAAACGCGGAAAACATCCATGCCGGTCTGTGCGGCTTCTGCGACAAACGCCTTGACAACATTATCGGGGTAGTTCGTATAGCCGACCGCATTGGAGGCACGCAGAAGCATTTGGGTCAGAATGTTCGGGACTTTCTCACGGATATCCGCCAGTCGCTGCCAGGGACATTCAGACAAAAAACGCATCGAGGTATCGAACGTGGCTCCGCCCCACATTTCCAGTGAAAACAGTTCCGGACACAAATGCGAATACGCTTCTGCGATGTTGAGCAGATCCATTGTGCGAAATCGTGTCGCGTGCAACGATTGGTGAGCGTCGCGGAATGTCGTATCCGTAATCATCAATCTTTTTTGTGATCCGATCCATTTCGAAAACCCTTCTGCTCCCAACTCCCGGAACTTGTCGCGGCTTCCCTGAGGCAGCGGTTTGGTATGATCGATATGCGGGATCGGTGCAGGTGTTCTCCGTTTGGCCACCGGGCGGTCCTTGACGATCGGATTGCCGTTGACGATCGTTTCCCCAATGTAGGTCAGCAGGCGGGTCGCCCGATCCTTGCGAACCGGAAATTCGAACAGTTCCGGCGTTTGGTCGATGAACCGTGTTGTACAAAGCCCTTCGAGGAAAGTTTTGTGCGTAATGACTTTCTTCAAAAACGGGATGTTTGTTTTGACACCCCGAATGCGAAACTCCATCAGTGTGCGAAGTGTCCGACGGGCCGTTTCTTTGAAAGTACGACCGTGTGAGGTCACCTTGACCAGCAGGGAATCGTAGAATGGATTGACCACCGCTCCCGAAAATGCGCTGCCTGCATCAAGACGAATTCCCATGCCTGAAGCCGAACGGTAATGCGAAACGCGGCCGTAATCAGGCATGAAATTGTTGGAAGGATCTTCGGTGGTGATCCGGCACTGAATCGCATAGCCGCTCGGTCTGGGGGGATTAGCGGGATCGAGATCGATCTCCGGATCGGTCAGCCGATGCCCGGCGGAAATCAGGATTTGAGCTTTGACAATATCGAAACCGGTGACTTCTTCGGTCACGGTGTGCTCAACCTGAATGCGCGGATTGACCTCGATAAAGTAAATTTCGTCCGTTTGGGCATCAAGCAGAAATTCGACCGTTCCGGCTGCGTAGTAGCCAACCTGTTTGCCGATCGCAAGTGCCGATTCATACAAC
>JALWSL010000622.1 GCA_027080405.1 Planctomycetaceae bacterium | reverse complement strand
CCCTGGATCCGGCAGGTTTTGCGGGTCTGGACTGGAAAGTCCGTATGTTTCTGCTCACCATACTTGTTGCGATTGGAGAAGATTACAACATCTTCCTGATCACACGAATTGATGAGGAACGTCGGGAAACGACACCAGTAAAAGGTACTCTGCTGGCCCTCACCAAAACAGGCAGTATCATCTCAAGTTGCGGTCTGATTATGGCGGGAACGTTCTGTTCCCTGATGGCAGGCTCACTTGTCGGGATGCAGCAACTCGGCTTTGCGTTGGCATTTGGGGTCCTGTTGGATACCTTTGTAGTTCGGCCGATTCTGGTCCCCAGTTATCTGGTTTTGCTGGAACGTGGTCTGTTCGGAAAGTACTCCCGCCTGTTCGGAGCAATCAATCCACCGACTAGCAGGAACGCTTAGGTATTCGTCTTACACGGGGAAGTTACACGGGAAAGGGAAAAATGTTTCTATCTCAATCGAAATTCGCTTTGCTGCTGTGCGGTCTGACGGTACTGCTTGCAGTAATAAAACCTGCAGATGCGGAGCAGAAAAATTCCGGGCCGGTTTATGAAATGCGCGTCTACCACACCAATGAGGGAAAACTGGATGATCTTCTGGCCCGCTTTCGTGATCACACTTGCGAGTTGACAACCAAACATCGCATGGCGAATGTCGCCTATTTTGTCCCTGAGGGAAAAGAGAACAAACGCCTTATCTATTTCATGAAATACCCGTCCCGCGCCGCCCGTGATGCCAGTTGGAAAGGGTTTTTGAACGATCCGCAATGGAAAGCCGCTTACAAGGAATCGATCAAAAACGGAAGGTTGATCCACCGTGTCGATTCCACTTTTCTGACATTGACAGACTATTCACCCGCATTTCCGGGCAAATCGCATACGCCGGGACGGTTGTTCGAATTGCGAACCTACACCGCGACGCCCGGGAATTTGAACCTCCTGCACAGCCGCTTTCGTGATCATACCGTCAAGCTGTTCGCCAAACATGGCATTACCAACATCGCCTATTTCAATCTGATGCCCGATCAAAAAGGAGCAGATAACACGTTGATCTACCTGATTTCCCACAAAGATCGACAGGCCCGCCAAAAGTCATTCAGCGAATTCTCGAAAGATCCCGACTGGCAAAATGCCCGCAAGCAATCCGAGATCGCCGGCGGTGGCCCGCTGACAACCAAAGGGGGAGTCAAACACGAATTCCTCATCCCAACCGATTTTTCACCATTGAAATAGACGGACAGAGTTTGTCACCAGGTTTGTCACCAGCCTGGAGGCACCACATCCTGCCTGTTGCATTGTACGACGGGACGCCCGTGACACCGGGCCCCATAACGTCCCCGTTCCATAGCGTCCCCGTTACAATTGCCACTGCAGGCAAACCCGATTGACACCTTGCAGCGCACCTGGAACGCGGCGTAGAACATCAGAGATTTGAGAGAATGATGAACGCATTTCATTACCAAAATAACGAACTTTACTGTGAAGATGTTCCTGTTTCCCAACTCGCAAAGGAGCATGGGACGCCACTTTGGATCTATTCTGAAAACAAATTCCTGCACGAATACCGGGAACTGGCAGCCGCGTTTGCGGATTGTGACCCGGTTATCTGCTACTCGGTTAAAGCGAACTCCAACCTGAGTATTCTGAAATCGCTGAATAAAGCGGGATGCAGTTTCGATGTTGTTTCCGGTGGGGAGTTATTCCGTGTCGGGAAAGCGGGGGCAGATACAACGCGCGTTGTTTTTGCGGGAGTCGGTAAAACAGATTCGGAAATTCATGACGCGCTTGCCCGGAACATTTTGATGTTCAATGTGGAGAGTGAAGCCGAACTCGACGCCATTTCTGCAGTCGCAGAACAGATGAAAGTAGTCGCACCGGTGGCACTGCGTCTCAATCCGGATATCGATGCCAGGACACACCACAAAACAACGACAGGGAAAAAGGGAAACAAATTCGGCATGGATATCGAAAGGCACAACGCGCTGGCCGCCAAGGTGCTTGCCGATCCTCATCTGCAGTTGCGAGGTATTCACATGCACCTCGGCTCCCCCATTTTAACAACGCAACCTTACGAAAAAGCGGCCCGGAAAGCGGTGGATGTCATTGCAGAACTTCGCGAAAAAGGACACGTGATCGACTGGATCAATCTGGGAGGAGGGTTCGGATTGAGTTATCGAAATGACGAAGCTCCTCCCTATTCCGAATACGCAAAAGTGATCACGCCTTATATCAAACAGGCAAAATGCAGATTGGCTCTCGAGCCGGGGCGTTCAATTATCGGTAACGCAGGCGTGCTCATTTCAGAAGTCATTTTTACCAAGCGTGAGGGAGGCAAACTGTTCATCATTCAAAATGGTGCGATGAACGACCTGGTCCGCCCGGCCATGTACGATGCCTTTCACAAATTGTGGCCCGTCCATACTCCGCTGCCCGTGCCACACGATCCGGAGGCAAAATCAATTCCCGATTGTGAAACATGCGATGTCGTCGGCCCAATCTGTGAATCGTGTGATTATTTCGCCAAAGATCGCGCCCTGCCCGTGCTGAAGCGGGGAGATTTACTCTGCACGTTCAGCGCCGGAGCGTACGGTTCCGTCATGAGCAGCAACTATAATTCCCGTCCGCGCGGAGCAGAAGTCCTTGTTTCAAAGAATGAATCAAGACTGGTGCGCAGAAAAGAAACCTATGAAGATCTGATCGCCCTTGAAATCGATTTTCTAACGTAAGCGGAAATGCAGCGGTGCGAATCGCTCAACGAGATGCTCAGTTCAGGCTTTCCTGGAGTTCTTCGAGTTTGATAAGAATTTCGGAAGTCAGTTTCTCCAGGCCTTTTCCCGTGGCAGAGGAAATGAGCAATACGGGCTGACCGGCCACTTCTTCCAGCTTTTCCGCAACGGCGTTCGCCTCGGGAAGTTCGCATTTGGTGACGGCGATGATTTCAGGACGGTTCTCGAGACTCATTTCGTAAAGTCGCATCTCTTCGCGGATTTGCAGGTAGTTTTCAATCGGGTCGGTTTGATCCATTGGCATCGGTTCGACCAGATGCACCAGAATGCGGGTTCGCTCAACATGTTTGAGAAATTCGTGTCCCAGTCCGACTCCCTGATGCGCTCCCTCGATGAGCCCCGGAATATCGGCCAGGACAAATTCGCGATCCCACCCAACTTCGACGACTCCCAAATTCGGATGTTTTGTCGTGAAGGGGTACGCCGCAATTTCCGGCGTTGCCTTCGATAACCGGCTCAACAGTGTCGATTTCCCTGCATTCGGCTTCCCGATCAAGCCGACATCGGCAATCAGTTTCAGTTCCAGCACGATTGTTCTCTCAATGCCTGGTTCTCCCTCTTCTGCCTGTCTGGGGGCCCGGTTGGTTGGAGTGGCAAATCGCTTGTTTCCCCGTCCACCATGCCCACCGGCTGCCACAACCAGCGACTCACCCGCCTCTTTCAGATCACGAAGCACGTTTCCCTTTTCGGCATCGCGCACAACAGTGCCGGGCGGCACCAGAATGACCG
>JALWSL010000621.1 GCA_027080405.1 Planctomycetaceae bacterium | reverse complement strand
GTCTTCGAATATCTGAGCGATTCCCTGACCAAAACCTTCGCCAATCAACCACCCCCGTCACTCCTCCCCAGGGTGTGAACGGTTACCACGCGGACGGGAAACAATGCGCGCAGATGAAGTCACGCTTGCAGAGATTCTGCGGGCTAACGGATATGCGACTGGCGCTTTTGGGAAATGGCACAACGGCGCCCATTACCCCCAACACCCCAATGGTCAGGGCTTCGAGGAGTTTATCGGCTTCTGTGCGGGGCACTGGAACAACTATTTCAACACACATCTGGAACGAAATGGCGAGCCGATCCAAACCAGGGGGTTCATCATCGATGTCCTGACCACATACGCAATCCGTTGGATTGAAAATCAGAACAGCCTCGGCAAGGCGTGGTTCTGCTACGTGCCCTACAACACTCCCCATACCCCCTGGCAGGTTCCGGATCAGTACTGGCAGAAATACAAGGATCTCGACATCACCCCCGAAGCGGCCTGTGCGTATGCGATGGTGGAAAATGTGGACACAAACGTCGGCCGGCTACTGGAATGTATCGACAGCATCGGGCAGCGTGAAAATACGATCGTCATTTTATTGAGCGACAACGGCGCCAACACATTTCGATACAATGCGGGAATGCGGGGACGCAAGGGCTCCAATCATGAAGGTGGATCGCGTGTCCCGCTGTTTATCCGATACCCGGGTGTTACTTCACCGGGGACGGTCGTCAAGCCGATCGCTGCCCATATCGATCTGCTTCCCACACTGGTTGAACTGACAAACGTCAGAAGCATTCCGACCAAACCACTTGATGGCAGGAGTCTTGTTCCACTGCTCAAAGGTGAGACAGCTTCCTGGGGCAAGCGGACACTCTTTACCCGCTGGCGTAACCGAGGTGCGGTTCGCACCGACAAATGGCGGGCGGTCAATGCTCAAAAAAAGGCCGGAAAATTCGGACGTTGGGCCTTATTCGATATGGAAACCGATCCCGGCGAAACGACCGATGTAGCCGGGAAACATCCGGAAATCATCACCAAAATGCAAAAACAGTACCAGGAATGGCTCACGGATATTGAAAGGGAGGGATTCGACCCGATCCCGACAGAAATTGGTCACGCGCAAAGCCCACGGGTTTCTCTTTCCGGACACGAAGCATATCTGCAGCCCGATAAAACAAAGGGAATCAGCTATGTCGGCAGACAGGGTTGGGCAAACGATTACATTACCAACTGGACAAGTGAAGATGCCTACCCATCCTGGCCGGTTCGCATCATCAAGCCCGGCCGATATCGAGTCTCCATCGATTACGCCTGCGGCCCGGAATCGGTCGGTTCCGTTTTGCAGGCCAGACTGGCAGACAAGAAAACAAGCCTGACAATCGAGCAACCCTATCTGGCCCCAACGGTTCCGAGCCCGGATCGCATCCCGCGAAAAGAAGTTTATGAGAAAATCTGGAAGCGAATCGAAATGGGAACGATCGAAATTGATAAAACAGGAGACTTTGAACTGCGACTGCGCGGACTTTCCAAAAACGGGAAAGAGTTTCCGGAAATCAAAACCGTCATTCTGGAAAAGATTCAATAGGATTACTGAAATGGGAGCTTGTTCATGAATCGATTACCTGTTGCTGTCGCCATCTTGCTGGCCAACCTGTTTTACTGCGTTCCGGCTGAAAGTGAAACGGCTTCCCGTCAGAAAAATGTTGTTCTGTTCATCGCCGACGACTTCGGATTTCAAGTTGGAGCCTACGGGGATCCGGTGGCTATCACGCCGGGACTTGATCGACTTTGTGCCGAGGGGACGCGTTTCACTCGGGCCTATGCAACAACAGCCAGTTGCAGTGCAAGTCGGTCGGTCATTCTTTCCGGCTTACAGAATCATGCAACCGGCCATTACGGACACGCCCACGGCTACAACCACTTTTCAACCTACCAGACAGTTCGGCCTTTAACGAAGCACTTGAAGGAGGCGGGCTATCGAACCTGTTCCATCGGAAAATATCATCTTGCCCCCAAGGATGTCTACTACTTTGAATCCTATGAAAACAGGGGAATCCGGGGAGGATCACGAAACCCGGTTGCCATGGCGGAAAATGCGCGCAAATGGATCACTCGTAACGACGATCGTCCATTCTTCCTCTACTTTTGCACATCCGACCCTCACCGCGGCCCTGGCCCTGGAAATTTCGCCAATTTCAATGACAGGGAAAATCCCTATCCAGAGACAAAACGGAACATTTTCAAACCGGAGCAGATGATCGTTCCTCCCTGGTTGCCCAACACACCGGAAGTCAAACAGGAACTGGCCGAATATTACCAGGCGTGTAACCGTGTCGATCAGGGAGTAGAGCGGCTTTACAGCATCCTGAAAGAAAACAATCTCCTCGACAACACCCTGTTTATTTTCACCAGCGATAACGGCCCACCGTTTCCTGGAGCGAAGACGAATCTGTATCAACCCGGGGCGAATCTCCCTTTTATTGTCCGTCATCCCAATCAGAAAAAACGGGGCGGCACCACCGATGCCATGATCAACTGGACGGACATCACGCCGACAATTCTGGATTTTTGCTGCGTCAAACCGAAACCGTCTCCTGCGGTTCAACCGGGTGAAAACAGTTACCCCATCCGCAATAAAAAGCCGGTGCCCTACAAATTCCATGGCAGATCGTTCCTCCCGATTCTGGAACAGGAACACCCCGACGGATGGGACGAAACGTATCTTTCGCATACCTTTCATGAAATCACCATGTATTATCCGATGCGGGTGGTCATCAGCGGCAAGTATAAACTGATTTTCAATATCGCCTATCAGCTTCCCTATCCGTTTGCTTCCGATCTGTATGCGTCGCCCACGTGGCAAAGTACAATCCGTGAGGGACGGGAAAGCAAGATGTTCGGGCAAAAAACAATCTACGACTACGAACAGCGACCACGTTTTGAACTTTACGACATCGAAGCTGACCCCTACGAAGGGAAGAATCTGGCCAACCTTCCGCAACATCAGGCAAAACTGAAAGAGTTGCAACAGAAGCTGCATGCGTGGCAGAAGAAAACCAAAGACCCCTGGGAATTGAAGTGGAGATATGAGTGAACCGGAACAATTCAGAAGAGGATTCACAACGCCCCTATTACCTTGGTATCGATATTGGCGGTACCAAGCTCGCTGTTTCACTGTTTGAAATCGACAGTTCGACAATTGCCAAACGGGAGCAAATGGCGACCGGCATACAAAGCGATCCTGCCGAGTGTCTGAACCGGGTAATCGTGACGGCCAGAAACTGGATTGAACGGCGAAACGCTCCACCACGCGCAGTGGGAGTTTCCGTCGGCGGGATGTTCGATCGTCAAACCGGCTGCATGAAACAGGCCCCTCATTTGCCGAAATGGGACGGCTTTCCCATCGTCGAAACTATTCGTACCCAATTAAAAGTCCCGGTTTTTGCCGAAAATGACGCCAATGCCTGCGCTCTGGCGGAATGGAAATACGGGGCAGGAGTTGGAACACAGAATTTGATCTTCCTCACTTTCGGCACCGGGTTGGGG